>JABMPG010000113.1 GCA_013203855.1 bacterium | reverse complement strand
GCATTGTACCGATCCGGTGAGAGGTTCTTGCCGTTTTTCGATGCTCTTCCCGTACCGTTCGTCAACCCTGCCGGAATTGTCACTTAGACAGAGGTATCGAACTGGTATAACGGCAGATAGAGAGAACCCATCGCGAATAGCGAATCCAAGGCACCTCGGGTCGGCTGAGGGACTTGCGAAATCGGTGGTTTTTCTCTTGGCTCGGGCAAAGGGGGAGGGCTTGTTCTGGGCGGGAGTGTCGCCTACTCAGATCTGATATTACGCGCTTTACGCCAACTCCCCCATCATTACGCTCGGTTTTTGGCGGGTTATCCTTCCCTACTCTCGACGTTTCAAAGGGCGCGCGGGCCTCCGGGGGGGGGTAAGAGAGTCCCGATCGCCCCTCCCGCTCGCTCCTCCCCACCGAATTCCCCGTGTCGGCTGGGGTAACGACACACTTGACACCCCATTCACCCCCTACCGGCGTTGCTCTCTCGACTACGCAAGTCCCTCCAAAACGATTTCCGCTGCCGATTTCCTGTTGACAATCTGGCCTTTTCATCGCATAAAGTAGCGCTCAGGCCTCGGGTGGCTTTTCCCCCCACCCCCTCGGTCGCTCGGGGCCTGATTAGTCGGGGCGTGGCGCAGGTGGTAGCGTGCTTGACTGGGGGTCAAGAGGTCGCTGGTTCAAGTCCAGTCGCCCCGACCATTGAGTTTACTGCGGTTGTGCATGGCCGGATTTTCACTTTATCAAGCGTCCGCCGATGCTTGGGTGCAAAAAGGTGAAAATCCGGTCTCTTCGTTTCGCTCTTCTTTCGCGTTTTCCGACTCGATCCACGCCTCAAGAGGGTCTACTACCTGGCCCAGATATTGCCCCATCGCCCGGTCTAGCTCGGTCTGTTCGCCCCGGGTTACGCTCGCCAGGCGGGGGACGTAGTGCCGGGCGGTGACACCCTTGGGCGCGTGCCCGAGGTATTGCTCGAGGATCGGACCAGTGAGCCCTTCCCCGGCCGCCCAGGTAGGCAAAGCCTTACGGAGATCCTTCGGCGCCCATTTGACGGCTGGATTCCACGCGGCGACGATGGCCTTGAGCGCGTTGCTGTAGCCTGCCCAGGTCTGATACCGGCCAAACACCCGCTCAGTCTCATGGATCGGCCTCACGGTGGCCCGTGGCGTTGTTCTCAGCGCATCCCGCGCGATGGCCGGTATTGGGATCACTCGCTCGGACCACGCCGTTTTGACCTGTCCCGAGATCTGGACTAGCCCGCGTTTGAGGTCCACGCGGTCCCAGGTAAGCCGATATGCCTCTTGCAGGCGGAGCCCGGCCAGGCCCTGGAGGGCGATTCCCGCGGCGAACTCTACCGGCGCGTGGGCAATGAGATCCAATACGTCCATGATGTAGACCGTCGCCACGGGTTTGGCGAGCCCCCGGGAGAGGTTGAGCCCCTCAGCAATACGGGGGCAGCCATGGCGCGTAGCCATGTGCCGATCAGTCTGTTGGATGGGTTGTAGTCTCATGCGCCGCCCGTTGTCGGAGAGATTGCGCAGATCGTCGAGATATTCCCCGATGATCCCCCGGGTGAGATCTCGCCACATACTCGCGTCTGGGTGGCGCTTGACCAGCCAGCGAACGAACGACAGGATGGCTACGCGCCAATCCGTCTGTGCTGACGGGCCTCTCCGGCTAGATTTGAGGGCCGCTCGAAATGCGTCTTCCAGCGCCATATCAGCCGATCTCGGTGCTATGTGTCGTACTCCATCTGTTCTTGCCAGGTGTTCAGCCCGTCGGGTTGCGGCGTCCGAGTCTGGGGCCTGGTAAATCTGGAATCCATACCCCGGTCTATTCGGCCTTTTCCAGCGCGCGGAGAACGTCTGCGGCTCCCCTTCGTCGCGGTACAGGCTGTAGGTGTCCAGTCTGGCGATGCGTCGCCATTTCCGCTTCTTCATGGTTTGCTCCTTTCTGTTTGCGGTTGGCGGCGCGCTGACTGGCTACATTGTCGTGAGCCATGGCGAGGGACGCAATGGCTTTCGCCCCGAGGTATCGGTCGCCGACGGCGTAGAGCCCGGCGTCCTGAGCGCACTTGAAGGCGCTTTCGCCGATGATCTCGACCAGGGCGGCCTTGGAATACATGGTGTTGGGGTTGATAGATGCACTCATGGCTTGGCCCTCCTGAGCAGCGCGGCGAGTCGGCAGTCGGGGGCGTGGCCCTGAAGAGGGTAACGCTCACATATCGGACAATGCGTGCCCCAGGCGGTCCACTCACACTCCCTCAGCAGTTCCAGCGCCTCTTCCAGCGCGGCCTGCTCAGCGGCGGCCACGGCGTTCTCTACGGCGCAAGCGATCGCATCGGCAAGTAGTTCGATTTCGAGTTTCCCTTGTTTGATCGTTGAATCAGGTGATAGGACATCGACTAATGCAAGGCTGTCTCCTTCGTTGTCCCGTGTGAACTGGCATCGATACGAAATCAATTCAGATTGTACTGCGTCCCTCAGTCGGTCACTCATCGGCTCACCTCCTCGAACGCGGTGCGCCAGAGAACGCTCTGATCATGGCCGGTGTCTAACCGTCTCCGCCTCGCTCTCGCTTGCTCGGCTTGGGGAGTTCTATACTCGTCGGCCAGTGCCCGATTGTATTCCCGCCGCCACAAAGCCCAGCCGAACGAGTAGGCGAATTTCCGGACAGACAGGGGGAGTGTCGAGAGATCGTTTACCATGTAAGCCCTGTCGGGCAGGGTGATAACCCACATATGCGGCGTTTCGTCATCGTCCCGCCAGATTTCGTCAGGGCAATTCGGCGGCGGGATCAATTTGCTCAGGTCAACCGACATGGAGATTGCCCTCCGTTGTGCACGGAGAATCTGAATATCGCCGGTAGTGTTTGAGGTTCAGGAGAAACCGCAGCCCCATCGCGGCGGTCTGGGCGGCCTCGTGCGCCATCTCGTCGAGAGATCCCGCGTGGTACACGTAGTCAAGGCTAGCTTGTACGGTTTCCCCCGCTTCCTCAGCCAGAATTGCGGCGGCGTGGATTGGGTCAACCGGAAATCCAGGGTGCTTGTTTTCCGCTTTCGCCAATTCCTCAAAGATAAGCGTTATCACGTCATCATGAGTCAGTTTACTCAGGTCAACCGGCATGGCTTTCTCCTTTCACCTGCGGTGTCACGGTTACCTCTAAAAATATGAGGTTTCTATCCTTCAGCATCTTTCTGGCCGCTGCCTTGGTTTTGAAAACAGCATGCATCGAAATCACGCCCTCCATCGCCGCCGGGATCTTGGCAAGCCCTGTGTCAACGCTCAGGCTTATCGGGTTCATGCAAAGCCATGCTTTCATTTCGCGGCCCCCTCACACGTCGAGCACCGGATATCTCCGGGCCGAACGACCTGCATGTTTCTGGCACCGCACTGCGGACAAACCACCGAGACCGTCGTGCCGAGCCCGTCCGAGACAGTGGCGGGCTCTTCCTCCTTCTCGGCAGCCGCGAGCACGGCGGCGCGGGTTGCGCACAGGAATAGGTCGAACATACTGTTGAAATCTTTGCGGTCCACGATAGTATAGCCACGCTCTCGTAACCACTCCGCTGCCTTCTCAATCAAATCGTCATCCCTCAGCGCGTCCTCGATCTTGCGGAGGCGGGCTATTTCTGCCTTCAGCGCGGCGTTTTGCTCACTGCGGCGGGCCAGTTCGCGGGACAGGAATTCCTCTGCCGAGTCGGACCCCTGATTGTGCCACTTGGTTTTGCCGACGAAATCGCGGGCCACGCGGACGATCTCGCGGCGAATGAGTTTCTTCAGCCCGGGGGGACTACTCCGGTAAAGTTCCCCAGCGCCGTCAACTTCGGCCTGGTCCGCGCAGTACACCAACAGAACGGCGCGGACGATCCGGTTGAACCAGCCCCATTTCGGAACCCCGTTGTCCTGTAGTGGGTTGCTGCTCATATCACTCTCCTTTCAGCGCCTCGCGGGCGATACATTTGGCGTCATACATATTGTGCGCGTGCGCTACTGCCGGAGCATCTTTATCCCGCTCCCAGAGCCGCGCGATGCGGGTCAGCGCGTTCTCCAGTTTCGCGACGCGGGCCTTCAGCGCGACGTTCTCGGCGGCCTCCAGCGTGTGTCGTCGATATTGGTCTTCCTCGTACATCATCACTCTCCTCTCAGCCTGCGGATTATCGCCCAGGCCCCGACGCCCCAGATAAACAGGAAGCTGGCATAGGTGAACCCGATCACGGTGTCTGCGAGTATGCTGTTCATGGCTGATCCTCCTCTTTCGCGCAAGCACAGGGCGAAACCTTAATGAACAGGTCACATTCCCTATCCACAGTGGCATCAACATCAAGGTCTGCTCCGCAGTCTGCGCACTTGCAGGCGTAGGGTTGATTATCCATGTGGGCTTTTATGAGGTCCAGGAATTCAACAGTGCTGATAGTCATGTCATTCTCCTTTCGCCTTGGCGATGGCCCGACTGAGATACTCGATTTGAGTTTCGAGCGTCTCCCGAGAACCGGGCGAGTCGCAGTCAAGCAACCGATCTTCGAGGTCTTGCTTGATCGACACACACGCCTCCAGCAGTTCCGGCGCGGCTATCAAGAGAGCGGTCCGTCGCTTGACTTCCGTGCGAGCGGGCTCACCAAACCCGAGTGCCACCGCCGCACCAACCGGTTTGCCGTCCTCCTGCCCGAAGAACTGGTACGTGTAACTCCCGTGGCGGAGGTTCACTTCGTACTCGATGTTCTGGATTTTAACCCATTTCTCACTCATCTCTCTCTCCTCTCTAAGTTAGTGCCCCAACTCCGCAGCGTCCTGCGGGCGTGTCGGTCGATTCCGATTCCAAGTTGCGCGTGCTATGCAGAGGCGTGGGGGGCTGTTCGCTTTCGTGGTGGATTCGCCCGGCCAGGGTCATTCCTGCGCCAGCGTGTTTACAAAGTCAGGCTGTGCCAGCAGCGGGGCCAGCCTCTTCCGCGTCATCTCTACGTACTCCGGGTTGAGTTCGATCCCGATATAATCCCGCCCGAGTTGCAGTGCAACCATCCCGGTGGTCCCCGCGCCGTTGAACGGGTCAAGTATCGTGTCTCCGGGGCGGCTGCCTGCTAGGACGCACGGCTCGACGAGGGCAGGCGGGAAGGTGGCGAAGTGCGCTTCTGAGTACGGCTGCGTCGCGATGGTCCAGACGGAGCGGCGGTTGCGGCCACCGGGATTGATTGTTACCGCCGCCTGCTGCGTGCCTGTCGTGCCGTCACACTTGCCGGGATAGGTGTGCCGCCCGAATGCAGTCAAGGACATCTTGCCCGAGATACTTGCCGCCCACGGCGTACAGGCCGCCCTTGGTCTGGGCTCCTTCGAAGGTCTTGTCGCCGATCAAGCCGACCAGTTCCTCGCGTTTGTAGAGGCTGTTTGGGTTGATTTCTACGGTCACGTCTCTACTCCTATCCTCAGTCTCCGAGTTGAGTTATCCGAATCAGGACCCCGGCCTGGGGCCCAAATTTCTTGCAGTTGCTCTGCTCGACAACCTGGCTATCGTTTCTAAAGATGATTCCCTCGAGCGCGTCCTCCGTGGACCGGACCGTCTTCGTGAGGTCCGGCTTGGTCGCGGGGTGAGCGGGTGCGTCGACGCGCAGCAGGAGGCGGTTCTTCCCGGTCCTGTAGTGGCTCTTTGGGCGGATCCGGTAGAAGACCATTGTCACGCGCAAGGGGGAAGCCAGGGCGGCGCCGCGGTAGTGCTGGCGGGCAACAATGGAGACGACCTCCATCCACGGCTTGGTCCTCGGGTTCGCGGGTCGACAAAAGCGCGTGCCATCCTTGCGCGCGCCGGTCGTTTTGCTCCCGCCGGGACGGGGCTGGCCTGGGACGAAGAACTCGATCAAGAGACCACCTCCACGCCGAGCGCGGCTTGTCGTTTTTCGATTAGAGTAAATACCGCTGCGCTACCGGGAATCGGGCGGTCATGCTGGAGATCCCACGCGCTAAGATAAACGGGGATTCCCCGGTCCCGCGCCTCAAGTATCTCGGTCCGAGTCCCGCTGCTAGTCTCCCACCGCTGGGCCAGGACTACGGCGTCACACCGGCGCAGTATCTCCAGGTCGGCCTCCAAAAATTTCGCGTCCGGGACAATGCCATCCATATGGGCGGAGTTGAGGTGTGGGCAGATGGCACCCCAGCCGTCAAATTGCCAGATGTCCTCTGCCACGTTGCGGGCGCTCAGGATGTTTTTCCGAATCCCGGAGATAGTATCTGCTCGGTACGGTCCGGCGACGTAGGCGATTTTCAGGCGGTCACTCATGGCTCACCTCCTGCTCCCCCGGCAAGCGCAGGGCCTCGGGGATTTCGTGGATTTGCAAATCGGGCGGAATCGGAGCGCGGACCGCCATCTGCTTCATATAGAACGGCACTCCCGCCGCTTCGCATTGGTCGCGAATCGCCCGAGCCCAGTCAGGGTGCATTGGCCTCGCCTTGGCCCCGGACTCCCCGCCTACGACCACCCACTGAGGCAGGGGTGCGGGCAGCACAACCGGCTCGAGAAGCGGCTCCAGCGACACCCACGTGTTCCAGCCAGCGGTGGCGAGTTCCGCGAGGCGCGGAATGTCCCGGTCGGCCTCTGCCTGATTACAGATCGAGCAGCCGAGCCAGATGTGTTTCGGCGGAAGGTGGATTACCTCCTCGCCGAACAGGTCTAGCACCCGCCACAACCGCTTTGTGAGCATCAAAAACCGATGTTGTGTGGAGCCTTCCATCGCCTCTAAAACAACGCGGATTTCTGAGGGCGTGATCCGCATGTGCCACAAATCCCCCATGAATTGAACGAGAATCCGCGCCGGTTTCTTGCGCTTGGCCGGAGCCTGTAGTTCGTCATCGAGCAGTAACGGTATACCCCCGCCATAGGCTGCACGGCGGCGCATGTCAATCACCGGGTTAGCGGCAAGCCGGTGACACATAGCCAGATGCCAACAGTTTGCACAACCATCCGAGATCGGGGAGCACATCATGGCGACGGGATTCCATGAGTCTGTCCCGTATGAGATGTCAGTTTTCTGCATGGTCAGCCCCTTCCGACTCCATGGCCTCCGGGAGTTTCACGTGCGACGGGATCTCCACGTTGAACAGTCCGAGTTGCCCCCGGACCGCGAAAGAAGGGATCTGAAACACGTCCTGGAGAACCCACGAGAAGTGCCAGGGCTCGGAGTAGCACAGGGCCAGGTCCTCGTCCTCCTTCGTCATCGGCCGGCAGCCCACAAGGTTGCAGACACACACCGCCTTACCGAGTGTCGGAGCGAGGGTCGATCTGAACTCAGGCACGCTCTTCCCGACCTGATCAGCCACGGCACGTAGCGCCGATAGATCAAACGTCTTGCTCGCGCAGATGAGCAATGGCCCCCGATAGTCCGTAGACCAAGTTCGGGTCTCAATCGTCTTTTTGCCGGTCATGATCCCGGCTACCCACGGTTGCTTTACTGATAGTGCCTTCATGGTTTCTCCTCGACCGTTCTTTCTTACCTTGAGTGCCCGCCCGGAGTCCGAAGCCGCTCCGGGCGGGGCAGTCTGTGCTGACATATTACAGGGTCAGCGACCTCGTACGTCCGGCCCTTCCCGTCAGTGACCTTGTACTTCCCGGGGAGCGAGAGACAGGGGTGGATGGTGGAATCCAGCCGCTTCTCCCACCCCGGTTCAAACCCGGCAATGCCCGCACCTGTCGCGAAGATAGCCAGCAGAACGGCCAGGACGATGGCAAGGGCGAGAGCGGGTTTCTGATTGAGTTTGTATCTGGACATATCGCTATCCTCTTTCAAGTGGTTCTAGACGGGCAGAGCGGAGGTAAACGCCCTGCCCGTCCAGGCCCTCTTACTCGGCTACTTCCTTCTCAACTTCGGTCAGCGCCTCGGCGCCTTCCGCTTCTTCCTCGATAGCCTCAACAGCCGCCGTATCGTCCGGCTCGGACTCAGAGGTGTTCTTCTCGCCGGGTTCGGCCTTCTCAAGGCCCGTCTCGCCATCGTCCTCCGCCATGCTCTCCTCGACTTCGAGGGCAATCGCTTCGGCGATGACCTTGTCGCCGGTCTCCGGGTCCACGCGGTAGACAAGGACTCGCCCGTGTTCCTCGTCGAACTTGGCCCGGACGTTCGCCTCCATGGCAAAAATCGGGTAACGATCGGGGCAGTTGTTAAGATTTGAGATTGCCGTCCGAATCGGCTCGATGATCTGGCCGCGGAGTTCGGCGGCCGCCTGGAGTTTGGGGATCGCCACGGGTTTTGCAGTTTTCCATTCCGCATTGGCCCGCACCTCGAGTTCCAGCATGTGCGCGTACATCTCACCCCAGGCCCGCGTGGAGGTCATTTCCTGGAAATGTTCGACGTGTTGCAGGCACTCCTGGAACATCCCGATCGCCTTCCGCTTCTTCTCCTCCCGCGCTTTGCCAACGGAGTCATCAGGCTGTTCGGATTCTTCCGGCGCCCCCTCGGTCTTTTCTTCGCCTTCCTCGGTGGCTGCCTCGGGCTCTTCGCCTTCGTCCGCTTCCTCCGGCTCAGCATCGTCATCCGGGACCGGCTGGGCCCCGAACTCCCGCGTGGTCGCCGTGCCGTCCGGCGAGATGACCTGGTCCTGCCAGAGCAGGTTGCCGTCCTGGTCGATCTCCGGGAAGCCCATGTAGTGCTCGAACGCGGCGTTCCAGTCGCCGTCGAATTCCCGTGCCTGCTTGCGGGTGATCCCGACGCTCTTGGCCTGGGCTTCGGTGACAGCGAATGCCTTATCCTTCTCCTCGGCCAGCGGTGCCTCGGGTGCTGCTGTGTTCATGCTCATAGTCCTTCCCCTTTTCGTGATTTGATCCTGCTATTTGGGCCGGCTACATGGCCGGTGTTCTGCCTATGCGACCTTCTACGCTGTAACCGCTTCCTCTTCGGTCTCAATCTCTTGCTGGATCTCGGCCTCTGCCTGCGCCTTCTCTGCCTTGGTCAGTGCCCGGTGATCTCGCAGAATCCGCTCCCGATACAGCCGCAGCATCCGCTCAGTCAGCACGGCCGCCGTCGCGTGGTTCTCGGCCAGCACGACCTGCACGCCGTACTTAATCGAGAACGACATGAGGCTTCCGATCACGCTGTTGGGGTGCGTTCGGCTCCGATAGTTGCCCTGCAGGATGTCAGACCAGGACGCCTCAACGACAATCGCGGCGAACCGAAATCCCCGCATCTGACGCAGCTCTCGATTGAACCTGTCCCGGTCGTGGGTAATAGAACCGAGCAGGTCGCTAAGGCTTTTGCGCTCGATCACGATTTCATACTCTAGCCCGGGCAGGCTATAGTCGCCGACGGTCAGGGCTTCGACCCGGACTGTAACTTCCGGCGAGAACTGGAGTGGGGCTTGTTCGCGGCTGTCCTGGAT
>JABMPG010000112.1 GCA_013203855.1 bacterium | reverse complement strand
CCGAGAAGGCTCGGCGGTTTCTGACTTCAGCGGGTTCACTCCCGTGGCCTTTCCTCTACCATATACCCCATGTCGCGATAGCGGCGCAGGCGGAACAGTGCAGCTCGCTTGTCTCCAAGTCACTTGCCTGGCAGCATGGCAAGCGTGATAGCCCCAGTCGCAGAACGTGATGTCGGTGAAAAAACGTCCCATCGCGCCAGTATTTTCGAGAAATGCCTAGACAGATAACCCGTCTCTTATTCATAAAACGCGATCATTTCCAATCGGGCGATCCGTGCGATACTCATCTTGGCCTCCCGTTCATAGGTTTGGACTTACGTTCCAGTTGCAGTCCCTCGCGGCGAATGGAAACCAGATTGTTTGCGCGAATTCACGCGGGATTTCTGCGAAAGTCCTCGGGGGGAGAGGGGAGGCAGCCCTCATTTGTCGGAGAGGGAGTGGAAGCGGCTTGGAGGCCAGTAGATCCTGCGGACGATTCCGAGCATGCCGTTCTGTTGCACGAGACCGAAGTCGATGCTGTCGAAGCTGTTGTCTCGGTTGTCTCCCATGACGAAATACTGGCCGGGGTCGAGGTGGAAGTTGAGGGTTTGCCCCCGTTTCATCCGGCCGTTGACGTAATAGTTGACGGAGGATTCATTTTTGCCGTTGATGTACAGATAGCCGTCGCGGGCGATCTCGATGCGGTCATTAGGGAGTCCGACGACTCTCTTGCATAGCCATTCGACGGGCAGGTCGGGGTTCTTGACAGCCACGATGTCTCCGCGGTCAGGCACGATGGGGGTTCGGGAATCGACGAGGAGAAAATCGCCTATTTGGACGGTTGGCTCCATGGAGGCGGAAGTGACCCGGAAGGTTCGGAAACGGCCCATGGCGAAGGCGATGAGGATCGAGAAGAGGATGACGCACAGGGCGAGTCCGATCCATCTGCGGGGGGTTGAGACCCGGAGCGCGACGGTTTCCTCTTCGTTCTGTCGGACGTTGGCTTGCTGGAACATGGTGGAGTTTTGAACGAGGGCCGGTCGAAAGGCAATGAAAAAGACGGGCTATTCGATGCGAATCTCGATTTCGTTTGCGGGCTCGGGAAGACCGCTCAGGATAGCCGGGGAGATCACCAAGGCGGGCGCGGGCGCCGCGATAGCGGGAGGGCGCACGGTGGGCCGGCCGGCGAGGACAATGGGTATGACGTCGCGCACGGAGCCGGCGGAGCCGGCTTGGAGGGCCACCTGTTCCAGGTCTTCAATAGCCTGAGGAGACGTGTAGAAACGAATGATGAATGAATGGTTTGTCTTTGGGGTACCGTAGAATCTTCCCGGGGCGGGCAGGGCGAGGAGGGTGCCTTCGGAGCGGGGATTCCCTTCGGATCGGGCGGACGACGGGAAGAGGCATTCGGCGAATTCATCGCCCTGTCGGCGGACGATGTACACGCAGGTGTCGCTGTCCGGGACGATTTCGATTCGGTATTGGGCTCCGAGGGGGAGCGGCTGGTCCTGGCCTAGGAGCCGTGTCTGGCCCGAGGAGTCCTTGTAGTAGACGCGGATGTCGAGGGCGGCGTCCTGGGCGCGTTGGGAGGAGGCCCGTGTGGCCGCCGTATCGGGCCGACGTACGACAACCCGTCGGTTGAGACGCCAAGCTTCTTCGGTTTCGTCCCGGCATACGGGTTGGCGCTCGCCGTATCCCTTTGTCTCGAATCGGCCGGTGTCAATTCCCTGTTCAGCGAGGTAACCGAGTATGGTTTCCGCCCGCTTGCGCGAGAGTTCCTCGTTGTAGTCATCGGCGCCGCGCCGGTCGGTGTGTCCTTCGATAATCAGTTCGGTGTCGGGCTCCAAGTCTCGGAGGGCGATGACGAGTTCTTCGAGTTGGCGGCGACCTGTGCCTTCCAGGCTTTCGAGGGTGTGTTTGCTGGTGCCAAAAAGGATCTGGCGAAGGGTGACGGAGTGGCCGGTTTGGGGCATCTCGGGGAGGAGAACGCCACGGGTGCGCGAGGGAGCAGCGAGGCTTTCCTTGATGCGCCGGGCGGGGACAATTCCGCCGTTGTCGCGGACGGTTCGGGCGTAGTCGAGGTTCTGGCGGGTGATATCGATGTCGCGTTGCTCGTCTGGGGAAGGCTGTCGGGAGGGATCGGTCGTGGCGAGGCCTTTTTCGTAGAGTTCGATGGCCTTGTCCCACATTTCCATTCGGAAGTAGACATCGGCCGTCCCAAAGAGGGGTTCGCGTTGATCAGGCGCCAGTTCGGCTGCGCGACGGTATTCGGCCAGAGCGTCGGAGAGGCCGCCGCGGACTTCGTGGATGGTGCCGAGGTTGAGGTGAGGTCCAGCGTATCTGTCCTGCAAGCGGATGATTCGGCGGTAAACCTGCTCGGCGGGGTCGAGTTTGGCTTGGTGGAAATAGGCGTTTCCGAGGCGGAACAGGGCGGGGATGTGGCCGGGGGCGAGGTCGATCGCTTTCTGGTAGGCTTGGGAAGCTGGGCCATAGTTTCGGCGTTCGTAGTGATAGTTGCCGAGCTCGTACCAGGCGCTGGGGTCCTCGGGAGAGTGGCGGGTTGTTTCCTCGAGTTGGTCGAGAGAGGGGGCCTCCTGAGCGCGACCGGAAGAGCACAGGCTGACAAGGAGAATGATGAAGATCGCGGGAAGGATTCGGGCGCGATGGGTGAGAAAAGAAAAAAAAGAAACGGAGGAGATCATGACATTCTCCAGAAGGGGGGAACGGAGTTCGCCCATGGGGATTCCTGTAGAACCGGCATACTCGAGTATTATCGTTTTCCCCGGGCGTTCTTTCAAAGGAAAACGGCGCAGTCATGGCTGGCGGAAGGTTTCCGAAGTCATCGGTCAGGTATCTGTCCAAGGGGGGGGGGGG
>JABMPG010000014.1 GCA_013203855.1 bacterium | reverse complement strand
TCCACGATGTCGAGATAGTCGTTGATCAGCGAATCGAAGGTTTCCATCTCCTCGCGAGTCTGCTGTTCAAGGCCGGCCGGGTCGGACTGAGGCTGGGCGGAAGAATCCGCGATCTGCTCGCCAGAGTTCTCACCGGCGGCCTGAATGGTTTGCTTTTCGTCCACGCTCATGATCGGAAAGTACATCCTTGTGTCTGCGATTTGGTTGAGGCTCTGATCCGGGGGAAAGCCGATTCAGCGCGTTCCCGCATGTCCACTCGGGACAAGGCTAAAGCAATGGTTCATACGCTATTTCATACGGGTCGTCAACTGGCAAATAGGGCAAAGGGGAGCAGGAAAGGGGAATCGAGGAAAGGAGTTCAGGGTGTCGTCCCGTTCGCGTCTGGTGAAAACTTCAGGTCTCCCGCTTGGAATATATTTCCTTCCTGACGGCTGTCATACTGCCGTAGCCTCCCTGATCGTCTCACGATGGTCTGGGTCCAGCGCCTCGCGGAAAGCCACGAGAGCCACCTCGATCATCGAGTCGTCCGGCTCGTGAGCCGTGAGATTCTGAAAGGCCAGACCTGGCATGAGAAGAAATCGATAGAGCCAGTGATTGGGCCGACGGCCTGCCCGTCGCGTCACTTCGTAGGCCATCCCCGCCACTACCGGCATGAAAACGATGTGCGACAGGATCAACACCGATTTGCTGGCCCACACTGGCCATTTCGCGAAGGGCGGGTAAAAGTGGACGATCAGCGAGGTCAGAAGGGCGAACACAAAAATGCTCACCAGGACGACGATGGCGATGAACGTCGTTCCGCAGCGGGGATGATGGGTCGTCACGGGGCGGATGTGCTCGATCTCGAGGGGCAGTCCCTTTTCCCAGGCCATAACCACTTTGTGCTCGGCTCCGTGATACTGGAAGAGCCGCCGCACGTCCTTGAAGATCAGGGAGATCACCAGGATGTAGGTAATGATCACACCCAATCGGACCATGCCCGAAACCAGGTTGAACAGTATGGGACGCTCGACTTCCACTAGATCGTGCTCGAAAAGGGACCCGAGGACATGGGTCGAGACGTTCGGCAGGGCCACGAAGAGCAGCATCGCCAGAGCCATGCTGATGGTGAACATGTAGACCATGGCCCAGCGGCTGATGGAGCGCTGGGGAGCGGAGTCGCCGTCGATCCGGCTGACCTGGGCCAGAAGGGGGTTTTCAGGGACCGACAGGATCTCGGGCTCTTCGGCGGTCTTTCCCTCGGCCTCGGCCATTTCCTTCGTGGCCTGATCGACCACGTTCGCCGAATAGTCGAGCGATTTGTAGCCTAGTAGAAGCATCTCGACTAAGGAAACGGCGCCGCGGAGAATGGGCAATTGGAGGTATTTCTTGCGTTTGGTGACCGGCCAGAAATGGCGCGTGAGGACTTGAATGTTGCCCTGGGGACGGCGCACGGCGACTGCATAGGCTTTCGGGCCGCGCATCATCACGCCTTCGAGCACGGCCTGGCCCCCCATAGCAAAGTCCGCCGGAGTGCCCTCCGGCAGTTGCCTGTTTTCGAGTCTCACCTCATGTTTGTTTTCTTGGGACATCTCAATCCAGGTGTACAACATAAGCGGGGAATCTCTGTGGCTCCCCGGTAGCAGAAAACCGCCGATCCACCCCGTCGCCAGCCTCTTAATTAAGCATTATCCCCTTCTCGCCCCCTGCTGACCAGAAAAAAACGACCCGTCCGTGTCGATTCTCGTTTCTGTCGATTGCGCATCCCTGCGGTTTGGCCATTTGGGTACTTTTCTCGCGGTTTCTGGCTACTGGCTACTTCTTCACATCCGTTCCATCGGCTCGATTCCCAGGATGCGCAGGCCGTTGGCGAGGGTCTGCTTCAGGCCGGCGGCCAGGCAGAGGCGCGCCTGGCTCAGCGCCGGATTGTCTGGCAGGACGAATCTCAGGGAGGGGTCGTTCGTTCCTTGGGTGAACCAGTTGTGGAAGAGTTGGGCCAGATCCTGGAGATAGATCGTGACGATGTGGGGTGCGAGTTCGGCGCGGGCAGCTTCGATCACCTCGGGCAGACGCTCCAGCGTGCGGAGCATGGACTGCTCCCCCTCGCGCTCAAGGAGCGTCAGGTTGGCCTTCTCGATTCCCACAAATGGCTGACCGCTCTCCTCGGCCTTTCGGAACAGCGAGCAGCATCGCGCGTGGGCGTACTGCACGTAATACAC
>JABMPG010000111.1 GCA_013203855.1 bacterium | reverse complement strand
CCTCTGACCCGGCATTCTACCTTGGGGATCCAGATGGAACAGGTTTTTCATCGAAAGTCTAAGCCCCCTCTCCGTCCGTTCCGATAAGATCAGGGAGGTGGGAAAGGAACACGTCTCCATGGCCGCTATCGACAGTCTGCTCAAGGAAATGTACGACAAGGGAGCATCCGACCTCTTTCTGAAGGCCGGCACTTCGCCCTGCCTGCGCGTTGACGGCAGCATTATCCGAACCGAGCGCCCCATCCTCCGCACCGAGGAAATCGAAACCATCGCCCTCGAGATCATGAGCGAGGACCAGCGAATCGAGTTCGAGGAAAGCCATGAAATGGACTTGGCGATCGCCGCCAAGGAGCTCGGCCGATTCCGCTGCAACATCTTCCACCAGCGCGGCTCCGTCTGCATCGTCCTGCGGCACATCCCATTCCCTGATTTCAGTTTCGAGGACCTCCGACTCCCTCCCGCCGTCAAGATCCTCTCCGAACGCCGACGGGGAATGGTCCTCGTCACCGGCACCACCGGCTCGGGAAAATCGACCACCCTCGCCGCCATGATCCACCACATCAATGACATTCGAAAATGCCACGTCGTCACCATCGAGGACCCGATCGAGTTCCTGCACCACGACCGCCAGAGCATCATCTCCCAGCGCGAAGTCGGAATTGACACCAACAGTTTCCTCGACGGCCTCAAACGTGTTCTTCGACAGAGCCCCGACGTCATCCTCGTCGGTGAAATGCGGGATCTGGAAACCATCCAGACGGCCATCGCCGCCGCGGAAACCGGACACCTCGTCTTCAGCACCCTCCACACCACAGACGCCGTCCAAACCATCGAACGAATCATCAACTACTTCCCCGGCTATCTCCAGCATCAGATCCGGATGGAACTTTCCCTCACCCTCCAAGGCGTCATCTCCCAGCGACTACTCCCCATGGCCAAGGGCAAAGGCCGAGTGGTCGCCACCGAGATTATGGTCGTCACACCTATCATCAAAAAGTTGCTCTACGAGGGGAAAACCCTCGAACTCAAGGAATACATCGCCGATGGAGATCACGTCGGCATGATGACCTTCGACCAGGCGCTGCTCAGCCTCCACAACCGGGACCTCATCACCATCGAAGAAGCCCTCTCCCACGCCACCAGTCCCGACGAGTTCCGACTCGCCGCGGAGGGAATCACAAGCGGCGTCAAAGGCAGAAACTATTCTGAATTTCAGTAAGAGAAACCCCTGAGGCCCTGCGCCGCAAGACTCTTCAGGAGACACTGCGCGCCGCTTGGCCCTCAAGCCCCGGTGGCCTGAAAAACCGCGTCCCAGTTCTTGAAAACCGGTTCGAGCCCCTTGCTCCTGAGCATTCCGCAGAACGCCGCGATGTCGCGCTGGTCCTGAACCTCGAACTGGCCCTCGTTCGCCGCCCCCGCCTTGTGATATCCCCCTACGGTCGTACGGCTCTCAACGCTCATCCGTGTGATTCCCAGGCCCGCCATCCCGTTCCGGAAACGCTCCGTCTCCCGAGTGGAGAGGACGAGCGGCACGTCGGGCAGGCAAATCCGGAAAGCGAGGATTGCCTGGGCCAGAAGCCTTTCATCCACGATGTGAGCGGGCTGATAGCCGCCCGTCTGGGGACAGATTCTCGGGAAAGAAACACTGAACCCCGCCTGCCAGAAACGCCTCTGGAGATCTCGCACATGCCGATAGAGCGCGATGAGATCGTACAGTGGGTCCGCCAGCCCCAGCAGGGCGCCCAGGCCTACCGTCCGCAGCCCTCCCGCCAGAGCCCGCGCCGGCGCATCCAGCCGAGATTCATAGTTGCGCTTGGGCCCCCAGCGATGCAACTCCAGATAGAGACCCGGATCATACGTTTCCTGATAGAGCGTTGCCCCCGTGCAACCCGCCTGCTCCAGCCCTGCGTACTCCGCCTGCGTCATGGCGAAAGACTCCACCGTCACGTTGTGAAACCGCCGGGCGGCCTTTGCCACACACTCCTTCAGAAAGGGATAATTCGCCTGCGGCGAGCGCTCCCCCGTCAGAAGCAGCACGTCCTCCAATCCCTTCTTCTTGAGGGCCTCGAGCTCCGCCTCCATCTCCTGCGCGCCCATCCGTCTTCGCTCCAGTGACCGATCCGAGGCAAAGCCGCAATAGACACACCCGCCGCAACAGAAATTGGAGAGATAGAGAGGAGCGTAAAGAGAAATCGTCCGCCCGAAATGCCGACGCGTCAGCGCCTGCGCCCGGGCCGCCAACTCTTCCAGAAGTTTCGACGCCGCCGGGGAGAGCAGCGCGCCAAACTCGCGCACATCGGGCATTTCGCAGCCCAAAGCCCGCCGCACGTCCGCCTCGTCAGCCGACCTCGCCGTCTCGAGCCAGGGAGTGGGGTCGAGATCCTTCGGAATTCGTTCAGACGTCATCCTGCAAGCCCCGGTGTTCAAAAAACTCTTGTGGCAAGTTCGTGGCACAGTCTTCAGCCTGCCCCGGCCTGCCTCCCCTCACGCCCTCTCCCGTTACT
>JABMPG010000110.1 GCA_013203855.1 bacterium | reverse complement strand
GGATATGGGGCCGGGCCAGGGGGTGGGGGCGCTAATGCTGGCGGCGAGGGAGACGGGGTGGGTCACGGGGGTGGATCTTTTCCCGACGGTTCTTGAATCGGCGAAGGGGAACGAGGTCCGGAATCGCGGTCTGCTGCGGGGAAGCGTGGAGTGGGTCTTGGGGGACGTTCGGTGGTTGCCTTTTGGGGCAGAGGTTTTCGATCTGGTCGTGCTGAATCCGCCTTACTTTCGTCGGGGGGAGGGGAGGGTTTCTTCGAATCCGATACGCGCAGCGGCCCGGCATGAATCTTTCGGAACGCTGGGGGACTGGGTTCGGGAAGGGGCCAAGGCGCTACGTTTTGGCGGGCGCCTGAGTTGCGTGTTGCCTCTCGCCCGCGTCGAGGAAGCCCGGGGGCTGTTCGCGGAGTCGGGGCTGGAGGAGGTTTGCGGGGAAGGGAATGAGGGCCGTGCGTGGGTGGTTCTTCAGGCGGTGCGGAGTTCGCGGTCGAAGTCGACGGCCTGACGGTAGGGTATGGGTCCTCCGAAAATGTCGAGGGCGCTTCCGATGGTGAGTTCGAGTCGGCCCCGGCTGACTCGCCAGACTTGGCGCATGTCGTCGAGTGATCTGACGCCGCCGGCATAGGTGGTAGGGATGGGGGAAGAGGCGGCGAGGAGGGATATCAGTTCCAGGTCGACGCCCTGTTGTTTGCCTTCGACGTCGGCGGCGTGAACGAGGAATTCGTCGGCGAACTCGGCGAGTTTGAGAAGGTTTTCTCCATTGATTCTGAGGTGGGTGAAGGTCTGCCAGCGGTCGGTGACGACATAGTAGCAGTCGTTCTGGAAGCGGCAGCTGAGGTCGAGGACGAGGCGCTGGCGGCCGACTAGTTCGGCCATCTCCTCAAGGCGCTTCCAGTCGATTGCTCCTTCCTGGAAGACGTAGGAGGTGACGATGACGTGGCTGGCTCCGGCGTCGAGCCAGTCGCGGGCGTTTTCGGGGTTGATGCCTCCGCCGATCTGCATGCCGCCGGGCCAGGTTGCCAGAGCCTCTCGGGCGGCCTGTTCGTTTCCGGCTCCGAGCATGATGATGTGGCCGCCTTGGAGTCCGTCGGCCTTGTAGAGCCGAACGTAATGGGCGGCGGAGCGATCTGTTTGGAAATTGGTGACGGGGGGGCTTCCATCGCGCAGGGTGGAGCCGACGATTTGCTTGACTCTTCCTTCGTGCAGGTCAATGCAGGGACGCAGCATGCGGGGCCTCCGGGTGTGGTATCCGTCAGGGCTTGGGCGCAATCCGGCAGTGCGAAAAGGTGATGATCCGTAACCCCCTGCGGGGGCTTTTCTATGCGAAACCGGGAAGAAAGGCTCGAAAATATCCTTCCCGGCCCCTATGATGGATAATCTGTGGCTGGAACGCAAGCGTCAAGGAGAGGAAGAACAAATGAGGAAGGAAACGCGAAAGTGGGGGACTCCGGAGGATGAGTCGGGCTTGTCGGAGAGTGAGATCCGCGATCTGATGTGTGAGATCGGTCATCGGCTGTGGGTAAAGGATATGGCGGCCGCCAATGATGGCAACATATCGTGCCGTCTCGACGAGCAACGGATACTGACTACTCCGACGATGATTTCGAAGGGATTCATGGACCCGGAGGATCTGGTGGTGGTCGATATGGACGGGCGGCAGGTGTCGGGTAAACGGAAGGTGACTTCCGAGGTCCGGATGCATCTGCTGGTTTACCGGGAGCGGAACGATGTGCGAGCGGCGGTGCATGCCCATCCGCGCCATGCGCTTGCCTTTGCGGCCACTCATACCGCCCCGCCGCCGGGTGTTCTCAATGAGGTCGAGTATGTGCTTGGCGAGATCGCTCTGGTTCCGTATGCTCTGGCGGGGACGCAGGAATTCGCCGATGCGCTGGCGCCGTTCATTGGTCTGCACCAAGCGTTTCTGATCGCGCATCACGGCGCGCTGACGCTGGGCGAGGGCCTGATCGAGGCGTTCTGGCGAATGGAGACGTTGGAGAACTATTGTGCGATGCTTCTGGCGGCCGATCCTCTGGGTGGGGTGAAGCGGATTTCGGATGAACGGCTGAGAGAGATCCTGGAGAATAAGAAAAAGATGGGTCTTTTTGACGGCCGATGTCTTTAGTTGGGGACGGGGAAAGAGAAACAACCGAGCAGTAAGAAAAGTTAGAGGTATGTCTTGACAGGATAGTAAGGGAGCGGTATATAAACTCTTGTGAGGAGGCGGGAAACCGCCAATCCTCATTGTCTCCCCTCCCATAAAAAGGCCCCCGGGAAACCGGGGGCTCTTTTTGTGTCGGCTGGATTGGAGCGAGGACGGATGTCCTTCTCCGCTCTCGTCTTGTTTACTCGTAAAGCACCCATTCCCGGACCGAGGTAAATCCGAGGATGCGGAAGCGGAAGGTTCCACCGGTGGATTCGCCGCTCGGGTCGATCACTTCGAAGATAAAGGTGTCGAGGGGAATGCTGGCGCCTTCGTGACGGTAGGCGATCAGCCCGTTGTTGATGTCTTCCTGGGTGAAGTCGTTGAAGTAGGTGTTCAGTTCGAGCCCATCGACCAGGAGATAGCCGTACTTGGGCAGGGAGACAATGTGGTAGAGGAGATCGTCTGAGTTGGGGGTTTCGGCATCGGTTGAGAGAAGGGATGCGCTGGTGATAGCGACGGTGCCACCGACTGGGACGTCGATCTGTTTGTTGAGGAGGAGGATGGGCTTTGAGACTCCCGAGGCGACCGAACCCCAAGAGGTTCCGACTCGAATTTCATCGAGCGTGCCGTTAAATGTAAAGGGCCCCTGTCGCAACCCGATGGCTCCGATTCCTCGGGCGATATCGGCGCTGCCGGTGCCGCCGCCGGAGAGTTGGGTGGCGTTTGGGGCGGCTTCCGCGACGCTGAGGGCGGGGTTGACGTAGAGATCGACGCGATCGGCCGCTCCGGCCACCATGGTGAGTTTCATGATGAGGAGGTGGGTCTGGTTCAGGGGCAGCTGGTTCGGCGCGAAGATGGTGGATCCGGAGGGGGAGAATCGGACGCCGAACTGGGCCTGAGAACCGTCCAGTGTGTGACGGCGGACGAAGAGGAGGCCGCGGGGGGCGTCAAAGGTGTCGCCGGAGGTGTCGAAGAAGTGGCAGAAGTAGCCGCCGCCGAGTGAATCGGGGACGGACTCGACATAGACGAGCATGGAGACGTAGACGGACTGTTGGCCGGAGGGCGGGGTAGAGACTTCCTCGAACTCGCGGCGGACGTCCTCGTCGAAGGCTCCGGTGCCGTCGGTGTTGTGGTGGCGGACCTTTCGTCCGATGGGGCGCTGGAAGTTGTCGTATTCGAGGGAGCCGGGGCCTTCGATACGGTAGTTGTTCCCGCCGCTCTGGTGTACCCAGGGGCTGGGGGCGGCGGTGAGGAGGCTGCCGTCGGGGTAACGGAAGCCATCGTAGAAGATGAGTTCGGAGACGCCCTCCTGGGTTTCGCCGACTAGGCTGACGGTGGTGATGCCGCTGTTTCTCGGATCGTTGCTGAGGATGTTCAGGTAGGCATCGTCGATGAGTCCGAGGATCCCGGACGGGGAGAACCGGACGAGGATCTCGCCGCTCTCATCGGGTCCGAGGGTGAGGATGGGCTGGGCGGGCACGACTTCGAAGTAGGTCTGGTCGGGGCCGAGGACGAATGCGGTGGAGGGATTGACGACGAGGCTTCCGATGCCTTCGTTCTCGACGGTGAGGGTGACGGTCTTGAAGAAGTCGGGGGAGATGACGCCGAAGTCGAGCGGATCGGGTCGGGCGGCGAGATGGGGGACGGCCTGTCCTGCGTTGATCTGGCCGGGGCTCATGGCGTTGCGTGTGACGCCGACTTCCCAGCCGTAGCCGAGGGCGCCGTAGGTGTTGCTGCCGTCATCGTTGTTGTAGCCGTAGTTAACGTCGCGGGAGAACCAGACGCCTGTTCTCGAGGAGAGCCCGGAG
>JABMPG010000109.1 GCA_013203855.1 bacterium | reverse complement strand
TCCCAGGAGTTTGCGCGTTGCCTCCACCGCGTAGGTGCATGGCTCGGGATCGCCGGGCCCGTTGCTCAGGAACACGCCATCGGGGTTGAGGGCCAATACGTCTTCGGCCGAAGTCTTGCCCGGAACTACGGTCACGGTGAACCCCTCGGCCTTCATGAGGTCGAGGATGTTGCGCTTGATTCCGAAGTCATAGGCGACAATGTGATAGGGCTTCTGCTGGCCACTGGCCAGGCGGGGGCGGGGGTTGTCGTAAGTGTAAGTCTCCTCGCAGGTGACGACCTGGGCGAGGTCCAGGCCGGTCATCTTGGGCGCGGCCAGCGCTTTTGCGCGCAGGGAGTCCAGGTCGAGATCGTCCGTGCTCAGAACGCCGTTCATGGCGCCTGCGTCCCGGATGTGCAGGACCAGGGTCCGGGTGTCGATCCCGGTGAGGCCCATGACGCCCGCGCGCCGAAGGTAGTCGTCGAGGCTCATGTCGGATCGCCAGTTGCTATGGACACCCGACACCTCGCGGACGATCAGGGCCGTGGCTTGGGGTCGAGCCGATTCCTCGTCCTCGGGGCTCGTCCCATAGTTCCCGATAAGGGGATAGGTCATTGTGACCAGTTGGCCACGATAGGATGGGTCGGTGAGAATTTCCTGGTAGCCGGTCATCGCCGTGTTAAAGACGACTTCGCCGGACACTTCACCGGTGGCGCCGAAAGCGGTTCCTTCAAACCAGATTCCGTCTTCCAGCATCAGCCGCGCGGTTTTATGGGTCATTCTGCGAAGCCTCCTCGCAGGCAAATTGGATTAGAATTATCAGGCTCACCGGTTAGTGTCAAGAATAGAAAGTCCGGGCAACGGTGAAAGCGCATTTTTTATCGCATTTCGGCCGTTTCTACCCTAATATGCCCTGTTGAACTCCGCCCCAGAGGCTGGCAGAACCGGGACGGGAGCCTTTTTTATCTCGGAATCAGGGAATCCAACTCATGCAGATCGCCCTCATTGGGTTCAGCAAATCAGGTAAAACTACTATTTTCAATGCTCTGACCGGCCAGCATGCCGAAGTTTCCGCGTTTGCCGTCGGAAAGGGCCAGACCCACCGCGCCGTCGTGGAAGTTCCGGACGAACGCGTCGAGATCCTGGCCAACCAGTTCGAATCGAAAAAGATCGTTCACGCCGCGATCGACTACCTCGATCCCGTCGGAATCCGGCGCGATCAGGCGGGACAGGGAGAAGGCCTGGGCGACGAGATGCTCCACACGATCGCCAATTCGGACGCGCTGGTGGCGGTCGTTCGCGATTTCGAGGACGAAAGCGGCGTGGATCGCGATCCCGAGGGCGATTTCGAGACTATCGTGCTGGAACTGATCCTGAGCGACCTGAAGAAGGTCGACAGCCGCCTGGACCGAATCGAGAGCCAGGTCCAGCGAATCGGGGGGGCGGACAAGCTGCGGCTCCAGCACGAGGTGAATGTGCTGCGGCGCCTGAAAGAGGCGCTGGAAAGTGAAAGGCCTATCCGGAATCTCGTATTTGACAGCGAGGAAACGCGGGTTCTCCGTTCGTTCCAGTTCCTGACGTCGAAGTCGCTCCTCGTCGTTATCAACACTGGGGAGGGCGACTCCTCCACGGATCTCCAGAATCGTCTGCGCGAACAGGCCGTCCAGAAGATGGGGGAAGTGGCGGCGCCCCATTTCATCACCCTGAGCGGACAGACCGAGATGGAGATCGCCCAACTCGATCCGGAGGAGCGGGATGCTTTCCTCGAAGAGTACGGCATCACAGAGCCCGGCGCTTCCCGGATGATCCAACTGTCGTATGAGGCGCTGGGGCTCATGTCCTTTCTGACCGTTGGCCCTACTGAAGCCCACGCCTGGACTATCCCGATCGGGACGCGTGCCGTCGAGGCGGCCGGAGCGATCCACTCCGATCTCGAACGGGGCTTCATTCGCGCCCAGGCCATCAACTACAAGGATCTTCTCGAGGCCAAGACCTTCCCCGAAGCCAAGAAACGCGGCGTCCTGCGGCTCGAAGGCAAGGAGTATATCGTGCAGGACGGAGATGTGATCGAAATCATGTTCAGCGTCTGAATCTGGCCAGTGGTCAGCAGACAGGAAGTTAATCTCGTCGATCTTGTGCAGAGAAGAGAATTGGACTCATCATGACAGACCTTACGTCGAAACAACGCAAGAACCTCCGTGGACAGGCCCACCACCTCGATCCGATCGCCAAGATCGGTAAGAGCGGCGTGACTCCGGCCGTGATTATCGCCGTGGGGAAAAACCTCGAGGACCACGAACTCATCAAGATCAAGTTCTATGATTTCAAGGACCAGAGACAGGAACTTTCCGCTGAAATCGCGGAAAAGACCGAATCCCATCTGGCGGGTATCATCGGGAACGTTGCGATTCTCTACAAGCAGCAGGCGGACCCCAAGAAGCGGGATGTCATCCTCCCGAGCGAGTGAGCAAGGCCGTCCTGGCCCTGAACGGGAGATAACCGTCGTGTGCCTGAAATGATCGACGTCCCCCGGCCCGACGTTCCAGACAAGTGGGAGGTAAGTGGGGTATCCCTCGAATTGCTGAATCGCTGAATCAGAATTAAGAGATAAGTTTGGTTCGGCTCGATGTCGTCCAGACATTCGCCGATCTCCTCGATGATCTCTGCCAGCAGCGCCGGGTCGAAGACGCCGGCGGCCTCGAAACAACTGCCCAAGCTGAACCGGGGCAGTTTCAGCCGCTGCAGGAGCGATTCGATATCGCTGGCCTGCTCTGCAGCCCGCACATGCTGTCGAGAATCGGCGTGAAGAAATAAATGAGAAGCCAGGCGCAGAACTCGTCATAGTGCAGTCTGCGCTTCGAGTCTGGGCAGTGGTCATGCAGTGGCGCCAGCAGTTTCATGATCCGCGCAAGAAATCCGCAGCACTGCACGTCGCGGGCATGTATTCTCGGCTTACGTTTGCGGCCTCGCGAGCCTAGCGTCTTCTCGTTCACGTCGCCATAATGGCCGCAGCATAGGCGCGGAGTCTAGTTAGGATTGTGTTAGTGACCCGTTGGTGTTCTGTTGTCGGCAATCCAAATCGCCCTCCGGACCCAGAGGCAGGAACCATGCCGAACAGTATTGGCGGACCATGCACACCTTCACACTGCCCAGAGGGCCTGAAGTCGAACTGCGCGAGATGACCGGCGCCGACGAGGATCTGCTGGCCAACCAGCGGCTGATCCGCAAGGGCGAGTCGATCAACTAGGTGCCCAGTAAGAAAGATTGCGAGAAAATCGAAATCTCTCACAAGCGCTGTTCTATCTGTGCCAAGAAGGCATCCCACCAGTTTAGTGCATCGCACAAAACATCCCGACAGTCTTCACCAGAATATCCTCCATCATGAATTGGGCAAAACATACAATCATCGAGTATATGAAGTGATGATTCCTGCTCTGCCCTCTCAATTATCAGATCCACTGTGCCATTCTCCAAGTTCCATACGTATTCTTTTAAAATGGCATTTCGTTCCGAATCGATGAACTCATGAAATATTCTATCGTTCTTCTTTTTGGCCCACAGTGATTTCTGGAATTCCGCAATCTGCGGATGATTTTTAGAGTCCACTTTGTCAAGGACGTATCCAACTGATCGACAAAGAGAAATGGCCGCTACCCAATAAATACGAAAGACATTTGAATTGAATTCACCCTCCAACAATTGCCAAGCCCTTTGGGCATCGGATAGTACCTCTCGTGATGTCAACGTTGCTTTGGTGGACGCCATATTCATCTCTTGACGCGGGGTGGCGGGTTGTGCGAGGGCGTTTTACTATGGCTCGTCTCTCGCGCGTGATCGCTCGCGGTTTTTCCCATCATGTTACCCAGCGCGGCAACCGACTTTCTTTCAGGACGGCGATTACGGCGCGTATGGGGCCTTTAGCGCCCTCACTCGCTCCACATAGACATAATACGCCCCCTGGCTCTCGCCGTCCGCCGCGTCGAACCACGCTTCCAGTTCGGTCTTGCCCGTCCGCCCTACCTCCATCTCCACGACCGCCTCGACCTGTCCGACTTCCACCTTCACGACCTTCTCCAGATCGAACAACTTCACCTGCGCCCGCACCGCCTGAATCGCCCGGCACTTGTCGATGGGCGCGAAGGGCGCGAGTTGGCAGGCCTCTCCCCTTGAGATCGGCTGGTCGATGGGGAGTCCGAGTTCCTCGGGCCAGCGGCGCAGCGAGAAACGGTACCGGCCGGCGCGCTCGACCTCGACCGTCCAGCGGCCCGTGCTCTTCTGCGCCATCGCGATATGGCCCTGGTTCCACGCCACGTCGCCCATCACATCCATCGCGTCCAGACAGGTCGGGTTCTCGGCATCGTTGCCTAGGACAATCGGGCAAAGGTCCAGGAACTGCGGTTCCACTTCGGTCCACCATTCTTCATGGGCCGCGCGTAGCCGTGCCACCACGTCGGGATGCTCGGCGGCGATGTCGCGCTTCTGGCCCGGGTCCGCTTTGATGTCGTAGAGTTCTTTCCCGTAAACAAGCCGCCACCGCCGCGTCATGACTGTGTTCGTCCACTTCTCGGGCGCCTCGGTCCCCTGGCGATACTGCACGAAATGAATCCGATCGTCGGGGAACTGCTCGATCTCACCGCGCAGGAGAGATGCGAAACTCCGCCCGTCAAACTTCACGCCGTCAGGCGCGGCCAGACCGCACAGGTCGATGAACGTCGGCAGCATGTCCACATGCAGACACATCTCGCCGATATCGCGGCCACCCCCGATCTTCCCCTTCGGCCAGCGGATAAAAAACGGCACACGCGTCCCGCCGTCGTAATAGGACGCTTTCTTCCCGCGCATCCCCGCGTTATAGCCCCGCGTAACGAATTGATCGCGATCCAGATCGCATCCGCCAGAGCTCCCGTTGTCGGTCATGAAAATCAGGATCGTATTGTCCTCGATGCCTAACTTTCTAAGTTTCACTCTAAGTTTTCCGAAGTTCTCGTCGATGTTTGCGATCATGCCATAAAAAGCCGGCTCTGGAATCTCCGGATTGCCAACGTAGGGCTGAAGATACTTCTTCGCGACCAGATAAGGGCTGTGGGGCGCGTTCGTGCCGATATAGGCGAAGAAGGGTTCGTCACGCCGCTCCTCGATGAACCGCATCGTCTCGTCGAACCAGATGTCGGTGCAGTAGCCTTCGTGGGCCACCGTCTCGCCGTTGTGAAAGTAAGTATCGTCGAAATAACTGTTCCCCCAGAAATCCGGAGTCTGCCCCACGCCGCCGCCCTTATGCGCGACCACCTTGTCAAACCCCCTGTCAAAGGGCCGATAGGGATAGTTGTCGCCCAGGTGCCACTTGCCGAACATG
>JABMPG010000108.1 GCA_013203855.1 bacterium | reverse complement strand
GGCGCGGTCGATGTAGTACTCGCCGGGCCGGTCCAGTTCCTCGAGGAGGTTGAGGACGAAATAGGGTTGGTCGGTGCCCAGTCCGTACGCCGGATTCTGCTCAAGCGTGATCGCCTTGGAGCCGGTGTTCAAGTTTGCCATGCGGCAGAAGTTTTCGGCGTAGAGATTGTACCAGTATCCCATAAGCCACACGTCGGTGGCCTGGGTCCATCGGTCGGCCTGGCTGCCGCTGTAGGTGAAGACCCGCCCGTACTGTCCGTTGGGGACGCTGACGGTGCGGACGTAACCGGTGTTGGGCCAGCGGGCCAGTTCCGGGGCGTCGCCATTGAAGAAGACCTCCATGGCGGAGTTGTAGAAAGAATTGTACCCCCGTGCTTTCAAGGTCCCGTAGTTCGTGATGCCGTGGCTTCCCAGGTTTGCCCAATACACGTTTCCGCGGGCGATGCTTGGCAGACGGGTATAGCTCGAGGCGGAACTGGGCACGAGCGAAAACCACGAGGATGGGATCTGGATGCCGCCGATGAGCCGGGCGGTTTCGCTGCCGTAGGATCGGTAGACGATGGGCCGGTCGCTTGTGCCGGAATCCTGGGAGGAGAGGGAAAAACTGTCCGTGCGGAGGTGATTCCCTCCTCGCAGATGGATGGTGACCCCGCCTGCGGGCAAACCCGACGACGATTTCAGACTCCTGATGGTGTCGCGGGCTTTTTCCAGAGTCCGGAAGGGTTGGGACAGAGTCCCTGGGTTTGAATCATTCCCACTTGTGGAAATGTAGAAGTCGGCGGCCTGAAGGGAACTGGCCGACAGCGCCAGAACCAGTACTGCCAGAGAAAATCTTATTGCCAAAATGCCTCGCGCCTTCATAACAACATTCTCCTCTCCGGGCCCGCCGGGCAAACAGATTTCCGGTCGGCAGAAAAGGCCTTGTTCCTCGGCTGCCTGCTGGAAAAAACGAAATGTCGCGCTCCGGTGGAAGCCCTGTCAACAACGAGTGAGTGGTTTGGAATGTCGCCAGCCCAGCCCTCGATGGACTGACATGTAGAGAACTACGAACAGGTCTACACCAAAGACCCAGCGTGGATTGTGCATCTAAAGGGTAAGAATGGCAAGAAAAAACGACATGAAAAGCGACACAACAAACCACGTAACTCGTTGTTTTGTCAATAGGTTATGTTACCACCCATTAGAGGTCTGCGCAGGGCTTTTCACGGTCAATGTATCCTTATCAGGGACGTCTGGACTATCCTGAGCCAGTGTCGATTCCTGCGGATTCGAGGGAGGGCGAAGCGCATACGTCTCCGCCTTCCCCTGGATCATGGGGGGGGGGATTTCGGCTCCCGGGCAGGAAAAGCATATTTGTTTGGAAATATCGAGGCTGTGGGGCATAATGAGGGGCTTGAAAACGATGGAAAGGACCATAGGGATGTCAAGTCACATGGAAGATAGAAGGACGACTATAGAAGAACGGCTGAAGAAGGCCGGGGACGAGGAGAACCGCAATGTCACGCAGATGCGCCTGGCCTGTGACGGGGAGATCACCTGGGAGATGAGGCGCGTGGCACAGAAGGAGCGGCTCACGGCCGAGTTCGTCCGGGGCGAGGTGGCTGCGGGACGGGCCATTATCCCCGCGAACGTGAACCATCCCGAGAGCGATCCGATCGGGATCGGCAGGGCCTTCACCGTCAAGGTCAACGCCAACGTGGGCAATTCGGCTTTGCGGTCTTCGGTCGAGGAGGAAATCGACAAGACTGAATGGGCCGTTCGCTGGGGTGCGGACACAGTGATGGATCTTTCGACGGGGCCTGATATCCGGGAAACCCGGGAGGCTATTCTGCGCGCTTCGACTGTTCCGGTCGGCACCGTGCCGATCTATGAGGCCCTCGCGCGGGTGGGGGGGCGGATCGAGGAACTGAGTATCCAGCTGCTTCTCGAAGTGATCGAGGACCAGGCTAGGCAGGGCGTGGACTACATGACGATCCACGCGGGTGTGCTCAAGAAAACCATTTCGCTGGCTTGCGGCCGTCGCACGGGCATCGTTTCCCGCGGAGGGGCGATTCTGGCGAAATGGATGCTCACCCATGATCAGGAGAATTTCCTGTACACACGGTTCCGTGATATCTGCGAGATCATGCGGCGATATGACGTGGCGTTTTCGCTCGGGGACGGGTTGCGTCCGGGATGTCTGGCCGACGCGAACGACGTGGCGCAATTCGCGGAACTCGAGACGTTGGGTGAATTGGCCGAGATCGCCTGGGAATCCCATGTTCAGACGATGATCGAAGGGCCTGGGCACGTGCCGATGAACCTGATTCAGGAAAACATGGAACGTCAGCAGGCTGTGTGTCACGGTGCGCCTTTCTATACTCTCGGTCCGATCGTGACTGATATTGCGCCCGGCTACGCCCACATTACCTCGGCCATCGGTGGCGCGATGATCGGCTGGTACGGCGCGTCCATGCTTTGCTACGTTACTCCGAAGGAGCACTTGGGACTGCCCGATCGCGAGGATGTTCGCCAGGGCGTGATCGCCCACAAGATCGCGGCCCATGCC
>JABMPG010000013.1 GCA_013203855.1 bacterium | reverse complement strand
CCAGGAGCCGCAGACAGGCGGGCAGTTGATAGACACTCCACAGGTCCTCGCGCGAGGGCGGCGCGCTGGTTTCGATATCATCGGCCAGGCGAAATCGCCAGCGCTCCGTGCCGTCCTCGGAGTCGAGGCACCGCACAAAGGCGTCGGCGCTCTGCTCGCCAAACCAGAGGGTGCGGCCGTCGGCAGAGAAGGCAACACGTTTGACCATCCCCTCCGGGACCTGTTTCTCCCAGAGAATCGCCGGCTCGTACACGGGCTGAACCAGGAGACGCCCCGTGAGGGTACCCACGGCAAGCAGTCGGGAATCGGGCGAAAAGGAGATGGCCGTATCGGCCTCCAGGCCCGCACGGGCGTAGAGATCCACGTTTCCCAGTTCGACCCGGCGGATGAGAAAGGGCGCGACGACGTCCTGTGCCGTGCTTTGCGGGGTTCGAACCGTGGCGGGCGGGTCGCCGGCATCTTGAGGCCAGGGCCAGTCGGCGGCGTATGCCGGGACCGTGAGAACCAGGAGGAGAAAAGAGAGTAGAATGAAGGATCGGGATGTCATTTTCAGCGTGTCAGTGGCCTCTCTTGCCGCGGGACGATTGAAACATAGAAGCCTCGAATGGCGCAAGGGAGGTTAAGACAGAGAGTTCGAAGTTGGAGGCAAGAGGAGCAATCCGGGTTTGGCTGGGGTGGCTGTTTGTGGTAGTGTGGGACAATGTTTGTCGAGGAGGGTGGAGGGCTTTTGAACGGTCGGGATTTTCTCACTCGCATTTATCCAAAGAGTCTGGCGGCAAAGGCGGCTTATCGGGGATGGCTGCCCGTACCCCGTCCGATCACTTTGACTTTTTCGGTGACTAATGTCTGCCAGAGTCGCTGCAAGACCTGCCAGATCTGGCGGATCTATCCGGAGAAGCACCAGGATGTGCGCAACGAGTTGAAAATCGACGAGATCGGGCGCATCTTTCGCTCGATCGGTCCGGTCTATTTCTTCAACCTGAGCGGGGGCGAGCCCTTTCTTCGCAAGGATCTGCCGGAAATCTGCGAAGCGGCGGTCGAGAGCCTGCGGCCGGCGATCATCCACTCCCCTACCAACGCGCTGTGGCCAGACCGAATCGTGAGTCATACCCGGAGCATCTTGGAGATGCTGAAAAGGCGAGGACTTCACACGGCGGTAACGATCAAGCCATCAATCGATGGGGTAGGGCCGCTGCATGACGAGATCCGGGGTGTCGAGGGGAACTGGGAGAAACTTCTGGAAACGGTGCGGCGTCTTCAAGAACTGGAGAAGGAGCATCCCAACCTCCACATCGAGCTCGGCACGGTCGTCTCCAACTTCAACAAGGACCATCTGGAAGAGATCGAGGATTTCGTTCACGGCCTCGGGGTTCAGAGCTATCGCAACGAGATCGCGGAGCAGCGTGAGGAGTTCTTGAACGTGGGCGATCCGATCACGCCGACGGGCGAGGAATACGCGGCGCTGATGAAGAATTTCGCGGAAAAGGTGCGGGCCAATCTGAAGACGAAACGTCCTCTGGCTCGGGTGACTGAATCGCTGAGGCTCGTTTACTATGACCTGGCCGCGCGGATCGTGACCGAGGGGCGGCAGGTGGCTCCGTGTTACGCGGGAATCACGAACGTGCACCTCACTCCGCACGGAGACCTTTGGCCCTGTTGCGTCCTGGGCTATGCCAAGCCGATGGGCAACCTGCGCGAGGCGGATTACGATTTCTGGAAGGTGTGGCGCTCGAAGCAGGCAGCGGAGGTGCGGCGCTCGATCCGCAACCGGGAATGCGCGTGTCCGCTGGCAAACCAAGCTTACTCGAATATCATCTGTCACACGCCGAGTCTGCTCAAGGCGATCCGCAACATCGTCAGCGCGTCGGGCTAGGCGGCGCTCCGCCTGGGGACTAGCGAGGAGAGGCCGATGCTGAGCAGGGCGAGGATCGCCGCTCCGAGGAAGACTTTTTCAAAGCCGAAGATAGTCCAGGCTAGACCCGCCACCATGGGAATGGTCATGGACACGATGTGGTTGATGCTGATACCCATGGCCAGGGTGGAGGTGACTTCTCCGGGGGAATCGGCAAGGCGCGAGACGTAGACGGCCCGGGCGCTGCCTATGGAGAAGAGCAGGTTGTCGGCAATGAAACAGACGTAGGCGATGTGGCGTGCCATCTCGAAATCACCGGTGAATTTGAAGGCGTAACCGTATCCAAGACAAACCAAGGCGAGAAAGACACCGTCGGCCATGAGGACGAAACGCTCGCCGAGTTTATCAATGCCCACACCGACCAGGAATTTGAAGACGAGGCCAACGGCGGCGGCGATCATGAGAAGTTGGCCGAAACGAGCCGGCTCCTCGCCATAGACGCGAATGAGAACCCAGGGCCCGAAGGTAATGAAGATCTGTTTGCGCGCTCCGAAGAAGACCTCGAGGAGATAGTAGAGCCAGTATTTGCGGCGAAAGACCAGCCGGGCGCGGGGGGCGTGAAGGCTCGGGACGTGAAGGGCGAGATAGTAGATCATCCCGATCAGGCCCAACCCGCTTCCGACAAGGAAGGCGGTTCGATATCCCAATCCCATCCAGTCGAACAGAACCTTGACCACACCGGCGCCGATGAACATGCCGACGGTCCCGATCACGCCCATCTGCGCCATGCGCATGCCTTTGTTGCGACTGCCGCTCAGGGACAGGGCGATTGAGGATCCGACCGGCTGGAGGATGTGCTGTCCGGCGCTGGCGAGCATCATGAGCATCACCATGGGAGAAAAGGAGCCGCCGAAGAAGGCCAGGCCCGCCATGCCCAAGGCGAAAACGAGAGCGCCCACAGCGGCAAGGCGCGTCACGGGCAGAGCAGCCAGCATCCCCGCCATGATAACGACCATGAAGCCGGGGAACTCTCGGGGCAGCTCGAGGAATCCGCGCATCCCGGCCGACATCGCGAAGGTGTCGTCGAGGAAGTTGTTAAACATCGCCTCATGGACGTTGAAAGCGGCGGCCATGAAGATGACGGCGCCGAAGAATATGCCGACCTGAACCTTGCGCTCCATTACTGCGCTCCTTCCACGCGCCTCGCGGGCACAAGGGAAACCTATAGATCATCGGAGGGAAATAAGGAACGGCAAATGTGCGAGGGAAAGGGAAAAGGAGAGGAAGGCCCTATGCCCCCGCCTCCGACGGTTCGATCACGGAATGCAGCCACCACCGCTTCTTTGCTTCTCGCGCCGAACGCGCCTGTCGTTCGAAGTACAACTTCATCTCCTGCCCGTCGGTGGTACGGATACGAAACCAGTGCTTGCGGACGTAGCGCTCGCCGCTTCCCGACCAGCAAGCGTCGGCTTCTTCCACTTCTCGAGGAGAGTCTCGACTTCGTATTCCTTGCCGCGCCATGTGAAACGCCCCGGCAGCCCAGGCTCGCCCCGCGCCATCCCCGAAGCGT
>JABMPG010000107.1 GCA_013203855.1 bacterium | reverse complement strand
GGCAATTGTCGTGCCGGACACCCCCATCGTGGGACGTATCACGGGCGACGGGATCGGCCCCGACATCATGAAAGCAGCGGTGCGTGTCTGGGACGCGGCGGTCGAGAAGGCCTACGGCGGCAAGAAGATGATCTCATGGTGCGAGATCCCTGTGGGCGAGATGGCCAACGAGACCTGCGGGACCTATATGCCCGAAGAAGCTTTCGACGCCATCCGTTATCTGCGCGTGGCCATCAAAGGCCCCCTCACCACCCCGATCGGCGGCGGATTCCGCAGTCTGAACGTCACCCTGCGCCAAGTCCTCGACCTCTTCGCCTGCGTGCGACCCGTACGCTGGTTCGAGGGCGTCCCCAGCCCCGTCAAGCATCCCGAACTCCTCAACGTCATCATCTTCCGCGAAAACACCGAAGACGTCTACTCCGGCATCGAATACAAACAGGGCACGGACGAAGCGAAGAAGGTGCTTGAGTTCCTCACCGGCGAGATGGGCGCAAAGATCCGCCCCGATTCCGGCATCGGCATCAAGCCCATCAGCATCACCGGAACCAAACGCATCGTCCGCAAGGCCCTCCAGTACGCCATCGAGCACCACAAACCCTCCGTCACCCTCGTCCACAAGGGCAACATCATGAAGTTCACCGAGGGCGCCTTCCGCGACTGGGGCTATGAACTCGCCCGAGAAGAATTCACCGACCAGATCATCACCGAGGACGATCTCTGGGACAAATACGACGGCAAGATGCCCCACGGCAAAGTGCTCCTCAAAGACCGCATCGCCGACAGCATCTTCCAGCAAGTCCTCCTCCGCCCCGACGAATACAGCGTCCTCGCCACACCCAACCTCAACGGCGACTATATCAGCGACGCCTGCGCGGCCCAGGTCGGAGGACTCGGCATGGCCCCCGGAGCCAACATCGGAGACGAAGTCGCCCTCTTCGAAGCCACCCACGGCACCGCGCCGAAGTACACCAACAAGGACGTCGTCAACCCCGGCTCGCTCATCCTCTTCGGCGTCATGATGCTCGAACACATGGGCTGGCAAGAAGCCGCCGACATGGTCGTCCGCGCCCTCGAACGCACCATCATCCAGAAAACCGTCACCTACGACCTCGAACGCCAGATGCAAGGCGCGACCAAAGTCAAAACATCCGAGTTCGCCGAAAAGATCGTGGCGAATATGTAGGGGTTAAGAAAAGAAGAAGTGAAACCGCAAAGAAGGAGCGACCAGTCCTCCGAAGCGGAAGAAGAGAAAAAGAAGAAGAAAAGAAAATGTGGCACCGGCGCCCTCGCCGGTACGAGATCAAAACAACCAAACCCACAGAAATAACCAAAGGCGGGGAGATCACTCTTCCCGCCTTTCGCTGTCACCTTCCCTCACCATCATCCGGCAGAGCTGGCAGAAGCAGGTCTTTGACGCCCTGTTGGCCTTGCTCAAGAGATCCGAGGCCAGCAACTCGCGACATTTCGAGAATCAGATCGCCGGACTGGTCGGCCAGTTCGTCAGTGCCTGCGGCTACGTGGCGCCCTAGGCTTCTGGAAGGCCCTCGACACGTACAAGGCCAAGTACCCTCGCGCCTGCGACTGTCTGGAGAAGGACGCCAACGACCTGTTCACCTTTTAGTACACATACACCCCGTTCGTGTAGAAACCGACGATGTCCAGAAGCGTATCGCCGTCGAGGTCGCCGATGAGGCGGGGGCGGGTGGCGTTTCGCCAGTAGTCGCCGAGGCCGAAGCCTTTTACCCAGGTCTGGGACGGGGCGAAGGACGTGCCCTCCGAGAGGGCCACCCGAACCTCTTCCTCGATGAAGACGATGCAGTCGTTCCGCCCGTCGCCGTTCATGTCCGCCACCAGGCGCAGGGGCGTTTCGGCGCTCGGAGCGCCGGGGGCCGCGAACTCCCGGGACCACGCCTGAGCCGGCGCGAAACTCGATCCGGTGGAGAGGGACACGAGAATGGCCCGGTCGCCAAAGCCGATGATGTCGCGCACGCCGTCGCCGTTCGCGTCGGCCAGAAAGCGGGGATGGCGCTCCGTCGTCCAGCCCTGCCGCCGGCCATAGTTCTCGACCCACATCGTCGGCGCGCCAAAGCTCGATCCATCTGAGAGAGCCACCACGACCCCTCGATCGGCAAAACCGACGAGGTCGGCGCGGGTGTCGCCGTTGACGTCATCCACCAGGCGGAGGTGGCTTTCGGCGCTCCATCCCTGGCGCGCGCCGAAACCGTCGCACCACACGGCCGCCTCGGAAAAGCCCTGGCCCGTGCTGAGAGCAGCGATGACGGCTCTCTCGCCAAACCCGACGAGATCGGCCCGCCCGTCGCCGTTCAGATCGGCCAACACGCGCGGGTGCCGGACTGGATCCCAGCCCTGCCTCGCGCCGAAGTCCCGGCTCCAGAGAGTCGGCGTGAAAAAGAAATCCCCGGTCGAGAGACCAACGGCCACACCCCGCTCCCCGATCGCCACGAGATCGGCCTTCCCGTCCCCCGACACGTCGGCCACACACCGAATGTGACGCTCGGGTGTCCAGCCCGCGGTCTCATCGAAGCCCGCCGCCCAAACCGACGAGGCGGCAAACCCGCTGCCCGACGCCGGCGCCACCCGGACGCCGTCGTACGAAAAGCCCACCACGTCCTGCAAGCCGTCCCCGGTCGCATCCGACAGGAAACGCGGGTTCTGCCCTGCGTCCCACCCCTGCAACTCCCCAAACTCGTCGCTCCACCTCTCGATCGGAGAGCGCCGGGCGATATGGGAGAAGTCGAAGAAATGCAGGCGATAGTCAAGGAAGTTGTTACCCTGCCGCTCTCTCACGACCGCCGTTTCGCTGCCACAGCGGAAACCTCCTTCGTCCCTGGCAAATCTCTCGTTGTCCCGGTCCGATGCCAAGTCGCCAGATCTGGACCATCGTCCATCCCCTTTCTTCCTGAACGTGTAGACAGTGTTGGGTCCGGCACGAAGACAAGGTCCGACGATCAGGAGGTCATCATCGATGTCCAGCCAGTTGTCATCGCGCACGCCAATATTTCCAAGGCCTTCCTCCAGTTCGAGAGTCTGGCCAAGAACCCATTGGTTCTCCGGGCCCTTCTCATAGAGATAAACGGCCGGGGGAGTCCGTTCCGAAGCACCGATCGCGATCGTATGATCCGAGATCCCCAGCAATTCGCCAAAGCCGAACACTTCGCCGTTTCTGTCTGGTGGCTCAAGAACCTGAGTCTGATTCCAGGTACCGTATCCGTCCTTCTCGATCACGTACACCAACTCCTCACCATACGGGGGGCGTTGGTAAGTCCCCGCGACGACCGTAGAACCCGATATATCTACCGTTGTCGAAGGATACTCTCCGCCGACAGGCACGTCCGGGGATCTGCTCCAATGGCCATCGATATCTCTTTCGAAGAATGCCACACCTCCGTAACCCGCAACAGCAACCGTCTCGCTGGTCATCTGCATGTCCCAGCCGGATATGCCATCCCAGTGCGCCACCTGCGTCCAGCCGCTGGTTGTGCCGAACTCCGCCAGCAAAAGCTCCGGCTTCCCCGAGTTATACAGGATCGCGGCGGTGTGACCACCCAAGGCGGCGTATACCGAACCGTTGAAGTCGGGGTCCTTTGCTTCGGGAAGCTCGCCCCGATCGATTGGAACCCAACTTCCGAGAGAATCGGAATACTCCCATGTGGTGATTTCTGCCAACCTACGCCCTCCCTGATATCTCGTGACCTTGTTTACCGATGTCAGGCGATGCCCTGATAAGGAAAGGATTGGGAGATAATACTCACCGTACATGGTTTCCGACACCGGAACCGGAATCCGGCTGACCGAGCCCAGGATGGGGATCCCGTGCTCCTGGGTGTCGTCACCTTGGGGCCCCCAGACATGGAGCTGGGCCGTCTGACTCGTCGGGTCTTCATACGTGAAGGTGATTGGCTCCGGTGGGTTGGTCGCGTCGATCGTTCCGTCCCCATCGAAATCCCACTCGCGCAAAGTGATGGTCCCCGTGCTCCGATCCTCGAAAGTGACGGTGAAAGGCGCGAAGCCATAGTCGGGGGTGAAGGAGAAAAGCGCGGTCGGGGGCGCCTCCACCACCTCGACGTAGTTCCGCCTTGTCACCGTGTCCGTTCCCCCCGGGCCGCTCGCGCGAAGCGTCACCGAGTAGAAACCCGTCTCGGTGTAACGGCGCTGCACCGGCAGGGAAGGATTCACCGCATCAAAGACTCCATCTCCGTCAAAATCCCACTCCCGCAGAGTCACCGCGCTCGTGGTGAAGTCGTCGAAACTCACGGTCAGTGGACTCGGGCCCCGGAGAGGAAATCCCCCGAGATCAGCCGAGACAGGTTGGGAGAGAAGAGACAGGTCGAACGCCGAGACCGCGTCCGTGTTGCGATAGAGGAAACTCGCGATCAGGAAACGGCTATTGCAGGAAAACAGATTCTGGTGATCCCACGGTTCCCAGTGGCGGGGGATCAGCTCAGTCCGAAGAACCCAGTCTTCCTGGTCATCCAGTTCATAGATCTGAAAAACCGGCCTGCGAGCCGCTCCTGGCAGAACGGGGGCCACCACCAGCTTCTCCCCGCAGAAGGCGGGCAATGCAACGCCTTCTATCTGGGTCTTGTAGGTCCACTCCTTGCCAGACCTCTTGAACAGATAGACAGCGGGACTCCGTGACGGCTCAAAGTTGGGGCGATCCGTTCGCCCCCCAGCCATCCAGTCGCCCGATAGCGCCACGGTTGAACCGAAGACATCGCCGGCCTGCCGATCCGGCATGCCACATGAGTCGCTGTACCGCCAATCGCCCTCCGAATCTCCATTGTACAACCAGATGCCATTGTGATCGGGATCCCCTACCGCTATCGTCTCGCCGCTGATCGCTGTAACCTTCCCGTCGTAGGCCGTGAACACCTTCTGCCAGGTTCCATTCCGTCTCTCATACACCTCACACATATCGTAGAAATCTCCGACACTACTTTGCCTCATTCCAAGGATCAGAACATCGTCCGACATTGAGAGAGTTGGAGCATAGGCGGTCTTAAGCCACCAGGACGCTACTTCCGCCCATTCACCGGTGTCCCCCTTCTCCCAGATGTGTAGCATGGGAGTCGTATTCCCCACGTAGTCTGAGAAAGCAACCGTCCTCGAGGAACCCGCCAGAGCCAGAATCCCGGCGACATCGCGCGGGGGGGGCTGCACCAACCGGTGCTTCTCGACCCATTGCCCATCCCCCTCCAACTCAAAGACATGAATGGTCCCTTTCCCCTGGAACCGGGAGGAGACGCACATCGTGTTCTCCGTCAAAG
>JABMPG010000012.1 GCA_013203855.1 bacterium | reverse complement strand
CTTCGCATCCGTGAAGGATCAAGGATCCTCGAAAATCCACCTTAACGCAAGAATTCATGCGGGACCAGCCAAAACCCCGGCAGCGGCAAGAAACTGTCCCTCGGACATTCCGCCCGTGCCTCGCCCCGTTTCGTCCCTGAAAGATCGAGGTTCTGGTGCGACCCCCTTGGCGGGAACGGGGGATTGTGATATCTTCTTCAATCGTTGCCCATTGCGGGGGGGCAGCACTATCCCTTCGGCCGTACTCTCGGAGAACCGGGCACGGATCGCGTTTCGCATCGATTGGCGTTCCGTAAAGTTTTTCTGGTCATCGGAGCCGGGAAACCGAACCGATCGATGGCTAAAATCGACGCTGTCAAAGCTTCGCGAGGTGAGGGACGGGGTTCCGAGAACGGGGAAAAAAATCTTGCGTTTTACCGGCGCTAATCCTATGGTCGGAAGTGCTTCTGACGCGATGTGTCCTTGTTCAAGGACTTTTCCTTTTGGATACACAGTACATACCTATTACAAGGGTGACTTGAGAGATCATGGCAACTAACCTCTGGGAAGAGGCTTTGTCCGAGCTTCGAACCGCGGTCGACGAGGAGAACTTCAATACCTGGCTGCAAACAGCCCGGTATCGTGGCTTCGAGAATGGCAAACTCCATCTCGAAGTCCCCTCCGCATTCAACCGCGCCTGGCTCACCCGCAATTACGAAGAAGTTATTGTCCGAACCGTCGAACGATTGGTCCAGCAACCCGTTGAAATCGACTTCCACATCGACCCCCTCGTCGACGCGGCCATCGACACCGAAACCGCTCCCGCTTCCGAGACCGAATCCCCCAATTCTCCCTTCTGGCTCTCCGATACCGCTCTCTCGCCCAAGTACAACTTCAAATCGTTCGTCGTCGGAGAAAGTAACCGCTTCGCCTATGCGGCCTGTCAGGCCGTGGCTGAACCGGAGACCGAGGCCTGGAACCCGCTGCTGATCTGGGGCGGTGTAGGCCTTGGAAAGACCCACCTCCTTCAGGCCATCGCTCACGAATTCCTGGCGCGATCCCCCCGGGCGCGCGTCCGGTTCGTCAACTCGGAAAGCTTCATCAACGGCTTTATTCAGGCCATCAAGCAAGACCGGATGGCCCAGTTCCGAGAGGCCTACCGCAAGGTGGACCTCCTCCTCTTGGACGACGTGCAATTCCTGTTCGGCAAGGAAGGCACTCAGAACGAGTTCTTCCACACCTTCAACGAGCTGCACAGCGGCCGCAAGAAAATCGTCCTGTCCAGCGACCGGCCCCCCAGCGAGATGTCCAACATCGAGGAACGGCTGCGCAGCCGCTTCGAATGGGGACTGATCGTGGACGTCCAGGCGCCCGACCTGGAGACGCGTATCGCCATCCTCCACCAGAAGGCGGAAATGAGTGGATTTTCGCTGCCCAACGACGTGGCGCAGTTCATCGCCGAGAGGATCAAGACCAATATTCGCAAACTCGAAGGCGTCCTGACCAGTCTGCGCCATCACTGGCGGCTCACGGGCGAGCCGATCAGCATGCGAAGCGTCCGGGACGTTCTCGGCCATTTCGTGGTCTGCGACGAACCCAAGCGCGTGACGGTCGACTGCATCCAATCGTGCGTTTGCGATTACTTCAATCTGAGTTTGGCCGAACTGATCGGCAAGGAGCGCCACGCCAAGGTGACCCTGCCCCGGCATCTGGGCATGTATCTCTGCCGTCTTCTGACCGACCTGTCCTATCCGGAAATCGCACTGCACTTCAAGGGCCGCAACCACACATCGATCCTGCACGCCTATCGCAAGATCGAGAAACAACTGCTCCGGGACGCGAACCTGCAGGCACTGACGAACTACCTGACCAAGAAGGTCCAGGAAACGGGCGAGTAATTCGCCATCTTGTGGTACAATTGTTGCTCCGAAACTGGACGGAAGATCATCTTCCACCCCGCTTTCGCGGCATTTCCCGTTGAAAGGACTCTCTTCATGTGCAATATTCGCTTCTCCCGGCCGACCTCCCGACGAGCCTTCACCTTTCTCGAAATCATGCTGGTCGTCGTCATCATCGGCATCCTGCTGTCCGTCGTGGGCCCGCGCCTTGTCGGCAGGACCCAGAGGGCCCAAGTTCAGGCTACCAAACAGCAGATGAGCAGCGTCGAGCAGGCCCTCGGACTGTACGAGATGCAGGTGGGCGGGTTCCCCACGACCGAACAAGGCCTGGAAGCGCTGATCCGGCGGCCCTCCGACGTAGACGAAGACGTGTGGGAGAAGACCTGGGGCAAGAGCGCCATGCCCAAAGACAGTTGGAAACAGGAATTCGAGTATCGCTATCCCGGCGAGCATAACGAAGACTACGACCTGGTTTCCGCCGGCCCCGACCGTGAGTTCGGAACCTCCGACGACATCACAAACTATACCGAGGACGAGCCAAGACTATAGCCTTCTCTCTCAAGGCGCGAAAAACGAGAAACCGCGAATCAGCCGATCTTAGACCGATCAGGCCGACTCGCGGATTTTTTTCGCCTGCCAGTACGGAGAGGCGGCATTGCCCGAAGACTGGTTCTCAAGACGTACAGCCAGGGGGGAGCAGCACCGTCTAACACTTTTCCCGGTCTCCGGAATTTCGAGTGCACTGCTTTTCGCCAGCAAAGCCACTATCGCTTCAGGGCAATTGAGGTTTAGCCCATTTTCGCCAGTTCAGCGGCAAGAGAAGTCCATTTCCTGGGATTCTGGGGGTGGTTTTCTCCACACTTCGACCGGATCCTCCGGAAGACCGAGATCGCCAAGGTGGACTAACTCGGCGAGAAGATCACCGCCCACTCGTTCCGCCACACCTTCGGGACTGTGATGGCCGAACAGGGGACCGAGAGCGTAATCCTCAGAAACCCTATGCGCCACGCCGACTCCCGCATGACTGACTGCTACACCGATGGCGCCGTCGTCGACATCAGCTCCTTCCTCGCCCCGCGCGAAGTGAAGATCGACGGGAAGTAGAAAATGGAGGCTCATGTAT
>JABMPG010000106.1 GCA_013203855.1 bacterium | reverse complement strand
GTCGTAGAGGCCGATCATGTGGGGGCCGGCGTCGAGTCGTCGCGTCTCTACCATCTCCCAGGCGAATCCCTGAATGCCGTGCTTTCCCGCCATCTCCGGGGACATTTCGCGGTCAATCCAGACCTGATAAAGACGGGTGCCCGGCCGGATGGTGGCATAGTCCACGGCCCGGGTCCAGATGTGATAGACGCCGCTTTCGGGCAGTTCGACCATGGTCATGGCGTCCTCGACCGGATGGCCCTTGCCCTGGGGCTTGACGGCCAGATAGCCCTCTCCCAGAGAATGGCGGCCACTCTCCCCCATCCAGCCGTTGGGAAACTCGAAATCCTCGGTCTCGGTCAGGAGCGTGACATCCGGACCGTCCTGAGCCAAAGCCGGGTTCGGGGGGATAGCAAGGAACAGAACCACCGTCAGGATTGCCGCCAAAAGGACCACCCAACTATTAACCACTGGTCTCTCTGTCATGCCTCTCTCCATTGAAAAAAGCAGTATGTGACACGGCCGCCCTCGGCTGTGCTCTCTTCACCAAGACCTTTCCCTGCAAATCCAACACTTCTTTCACCAATCCTGGGCAGTGGCTCAGTTCCACCAAACTGTTGCTCACCCAAGGCCATCGGCCTGACCGTACATCCTCGCCATTTCGATCAGAGGGTTGTGGCCAAGGTAGTCGGAGCAGGGCTTGTTGTAGGGGGTGTGGGGCTTGCGGTGGACTTCCTCGGGGGAGCCGCCGTGGGGGTGATAGAACTCCCAGATGGTCCCCGTGCGCTCGAACTGGGCAGCGGAATCGTCGAGGGCCCGTTCCAGGAGGACCCGGGCGGCGGTGCTGTGGCCATAGCGCAGGCAGCCCCGGGCCGCCCAGAAGGTCATGCTGTTCCAGGTCGGCCCGCGCCACATGCGCAGTTCAAAGCGGGGGTCCTGCATCGAGACGGTAGAGACCGGATGCTCGGAGAAGAACCGGTCGGGGTTGAGAAGGTTTTCGCGGATCACGCGAGAGGCCTGAGCCTCCGTCGCCGCGCCGACCACGACGGGCCACATACCCTCATGGGAGAGGCACCGCGTCCGAGGATCGCTCACCGACCAAATGTCGTGAAAGAAGCCGGTCTCTTCGGAAAACATCTCGTTGCGGATGAAATCGCGAAGGGCGTGGGCTTTCTGCTGAAAGGCGCCAGGGTCCTCGCCGAGGCGTTCGCCCCAGCGCACGGCATGATCGTAGAGTCCATAGACATGAGCGGTGGCGTCCACACAAGCGAAGGGGCCGGTCTGGACATCCAGAAAGCGAATGCCCTCGTCCACGCCGCTTTCCCATTTGTGGGTGAGGATGTCGGTATAGAAAAAGCCTTTGGGCTGGGCGGCGCGATTGGCCTCGAACCAGGCGATCTGGCGGAGAAGGGGCTCGTAGCAGGTCCGCAGGAGTTGGTCCGAGTCGGTGCGGTCGGCATAAGCTTCGGCGGCAACGGGCCAGACCGGGGGGTGACCCCAAGTGTTGGACCAGACAGGCTCCTCGCCGCGCATCTGAATAACTCCCGGCACGAGTCCGTCCGGCTGTTGGGCCGCGAGATTATTGAGAATCTGCAGACGGGCGTGTTCGGGTTCGGCGGGCAGAACGTCGAGGATGGCATGGACGATGTCCCAGTGCCCGAAGGCGGGACCGTAGCAGTATCCGGGGCCGATCTCCTCCCAGGCGTAGGGAAAGGGCTCGCGGGCAGGCCGGACACTTCGGGCGTGGAGGTCCGCGACGTAAGCCAGCATGGGCCTCCATTCCACCTTGCCGAGGGTCTGGGCTTCTTCTCGAAGTTGAAAAAGGGAGGAATCGCTCATCAGGTCGCGCCGTGCGTTTCGTCCTCTTTTTCGCCCTCGGCGCGACGATTGGCCGTCTCGAGTTCCTTGAGAACATCGGTCAGGGTTTCGTTGATCCGGAAGAAGAGAATAATCGACTCGGCGGTGAGGCGCAAGAGAAAGGGACCGACGACCATGACCAAGATGCCCTTCAGGATGCGGGCGAATGAGTTGACCTTTTCAGCCGGGCGAAGTTCGTCCAGCAGGCGGGTCCAGATCGACTCGGGCGGAGCCTCGGCGAGAATTCTCTCGATTTGCACGAGAGTCGCGGAGGGCAGTTCGTCCTGCCAGCGGTGCCACACCTGAGAGGGAATGGAGCCGGACTCAACATAGCGGTTGATGGATTTCAGTGTGTCGGTTGGCAGTTCGTCGCGAATCAGGCTCCATTCCGCCTGGCCGGCGGTCTCCTGGATGCGGTAGTCACTCAGTTCCTGCAAAGTGCCCGGTGCCAGGCGGCTGCGAAGGTATTTCGCCACGGGTTCGTCGGATTCGAGGAGATTGCGGACGAGACTTTCGGCATCTTCAAAGTTCTGAAAAAAGGAGGTCGCAGCTTCCTGGAAACTTCCGACGTGCTCCCGGCTGACAAGGTCTCGGAAACCGCCGAAGACGATAGCCATGCCCCAGATGACAAGGAGCCAGAAACCGACGAAAAACGCGGACTGGATCGAGCGGGGCGTCATCATGCGCTTGAAATTCCAGAAGTCGCGCCAGCTGGCCCGGCTGGCCCCGCGCAGGACCAGGTTTTCCAGGAGGAATTCAATGGCGCGGAAGATAAGCGGGCCAAGGAAGAGCACACTCAGGCCGGCCATGAATTTGCTGCCGTCCCAGATATGGAAGCGCAGGCCGAAGTAGAGCCACGAGGCGACGATGATCGCGCCGACCACGCGCAAGACCCAGAATCCGATGGCGAAGCCCCACTGGTTGGCGCGGGGCAAAAGGAGGCGTAGGCCAATCCGTCCGAACCGGTGCCAGAGGCCGCGCTGCTGGACCCGTTCCTCCTCCAGAACGTCGTCGCCGATGAAGCTGTCGACAATTTCCTCCGAGAGGGAATGGACAAAATCGTCGCTGTCTTGCGCTTCGGGAGGGGGAGGCGTCGGTTCGGGCTCAGGCTGCCTTTTCTCGGGAGGGAGGCCGCGATCTTTTTCGTCGGTCATCTTGGATCCTCTGGGGAACTGGCCAGTCGGGGCGCCTGGCGTACGACTGGCAGGATGAACGTGAACGTGGTCCCCTTGCCCAGTTCGCTTTCGAGCGAGAGCGAGCCGCCATTTTCTTCCATGACCTTCTGGGCGACCGCCAGGCCAAGGCCGGTGCCTTTGGAGCCTTTGGTGCTGAAGAAGGGCTGGAAAATCTTCTTCTGAATGTCCGGAGGAATCCCGGGACCATTGTCCGCGACCTCAACAATATGGCGATTCCCCTTAGGCGTCGCACGGAGGCGGACCTCGACCCACGCGTCGGGCGTGTCGGGGACATGGGCTTCGATGGCGTTGCCGACCATGTTGAGAATGGCGTCGTGGAGGCGCAGTTTGTCGAGCCAGGAGTCTGCCAGGGGCTCGGTTCTCGCCCGCAATTCCACGCCCAGATCCGCGGCGCGCTGCCAGCATCCACTTGTCACTTCCTCGACCAACTCCCCCAGATTCCCCTCTTCCAGATCGGGGTGGCGGTCCTTGCTATAGTCGAGCATTTCCTTCACCGACTGCTCCATGCGGGTCGAGCCGCGGTCGAGGATGGGCAGGGAATCGGCGATAATCTCGAATTTGTTCATCTGGAAGGCCATCTTGATGAGGCTGATAGGGCCTTTGATGGAAATGATGATGTTCTTCAGGTGATGGGCGATGCCGCTGACAGCGGCGCCAATGGCGGCGAGGCGTTCGCGCTGGATGCTGCGCTCGACCAAGCGGGCGTTTTCAATCGCCATGGCGGCTTGGTCAGCGACGATGGTAAGGATCTTCGCATCCTGCTCGTCGTAGTCCTGTCCGGCCCGCTTGTTGAGAACCTCCAGAACGCCGATGATCCGACCGCGGAAGAGCATGGGCGTGGCGACGAGATTTCGGGTGATGAAATGCGCTTTCTCGTCCGTAGCCGAGAAGTGGCGCTTGTCCGTCTGGACGTCGTTCACCAAGAGGGTTTGGTTCTTTTCGAGACAAGCCCAGGCAATTCCCGCGCCTCGGTTCAGTCGCATGGTCTTGACCTGGTCGGCCTTTTCGCCCAGGGCGACTTCGAAATAGAGCTCGTCGGATGGCTCGTCATAAAGCATGCAGGCGCTGGCTTCGGAATCCATCACCTCCTCCGACTCGCTCATGATGAGGGTGAGGAGCCGGTTCAGGTCGGTGACCTCGCTCATGAAGCCGGCCACGCGATAGAGCGTGTCGATAATGCGCTGTTCCGGCACAGGGGCGCGATACGGGACTTCGGGAACCATGGGGGGAATCTCCCGGAGCAAGATGACGACGGTGTTACTATCCTACGCGATGGGAGGGGCAGCAAGGAAAAATCGGCCCGAGCGGGCAGGAACTCCTCAAAGTCTAGATGGCGGTTTTCGGCAGTCGCCTTCGCTTCAGGAGAT
>JABMPG010000105.1 GCA_013203855.1 bacterium | reverse complement strand
GAGGAGTGCCGATGAAGTACAACCGTCACCACCTTGTTGTCGCTCTGTTCTTCGTCTCGGCTTTCATCGTCGGACCGGAATCAGATGGGCAGGATGATTCCCGCGAAAACGAGCAGCAGTCGCCACCGTCGCCCCCACACGAGCCCCACCACCGCCACCAGCCCCATCAAGACATACGGCAAATTCAGCGCCACCAGAAAAGCCGCGTCCTTCATGCTGTCGCGCGTGAACCACATGTTCCAGAATGCATTCCGGACGAAATGCAGCCCGACGTGAACGGGATGACGCCTCAGGTTGTGCAGGAAAAGACTTCGATTCACGATGGGAGCGAGATCGCGCAGTTCGTCCGCTCCAGGGATCGTGTCGTATCGGGCGGCCGCCTCCTTCAGAACCTGCGCCTCGAGCGCGTCCTCCTGTTCGTGCATGTAGCGTGAGATATCCGATATGGCGGAATTCTCACGCGCGTACTGTGCCTGCCGCGCCCGCAAAGCGTCGTAGTGATCGCCGTCGTCGGTCACATAGGTCGTGAGCACGAGCCACGCCGGATACGCCCCCGTCCGCTCGACCTGCGCCGCATCCTCTTTGACCACAGGCTTGGACGGAGCATTCTTCTCGACGAACACGCCGCGATAGGCGTGCCCGCCCAGCCAGAACATTGGCAACCAGACGAGAACGACCGCCGCACGCCGCCAGGAACGCCGCGCGAGGAGGAAATGGACAACCAGAAGAACCGAGAGAAAGGCCATCACGAGATGTCCCGTCGGCCGCGTGGTGGATAAGAAAAAGCCAACAGCCCCGAGGCTGGCCCACAAAGAAACCCGATCGCGTTCCATGAGCGAGACCGACAGGAATGCGAGCGCGACCAGAAGCAGAGAGAAGAGAGTTTCCGTCAAGATCATGCCGGTCATGTAAAGGGAGAGGGGATAGAGCCCGGCCATGGCCATGGCAAAGGGTGGAAGGATGGCCAGACGAGTCTGACGCCGCGCTAGGCCAAAGATCAAAAGTCCCGCTCCCACATGCATCAGGAGGTTCAGAAACTTTACCCCTTTCCGTTCAAGGCCTAGAGCATGCTGGCCCGTCCCGATCAGCGCACTGTACGCGATGTACCGGTAATGAAAATCCCTCAGCGCGCCCTTCTCGAATGTAAGAAAAGCGTCAGCGTTCCTCAGGTACATTTTCGCGTCTCGGTCGGCGGGATAGTCCTGGAAAAACACGAACCACGCGCTGCCCGCCGCGATCGCGCAAGCCAGCGCCGCCGCCACCCACCAGGATCTGAGCCATTGTCCACTCGGCTTGAACATCCGCATCTCCGTCTTTGTCCGCCACTGGCTTCAGAGAACCTCTCTACAGCTCGTTGGCGACACCCGAATATGTCTGGCGGTACTCCCGGCACTTGCGATGAATATACCTGCGGATCGCTTCCGCGAACCGTTCCTGGCTGAAACGCAGGCTGTTCTCGCGGATCACCTTGCTGTCAAAGGACAAGGTCTCGAATCGCTCGACGGCCTGCTTGAGGGCTTCGGGCGTTTGGTCATGAAAAAAGACACCGGTCTCCCCATCCCGAATCGTCTCAAGAGCACCGCCGGCCGCATAGGCAATCACGGGACGGCCCGACGCCTGCGCCTCGACGGGCGTCAGACCGAAGTCCTCCTCCCCGGGAAAGATCAGCGCCTTGCAGCGCGAGTAGTAGTCATTCACGACCTCATCGGGCTGATAGCCCAGAAAGGTGATGTTCGGCGTGGCGATCTTCTTGAGATGAGGCAGCCGCTCCCCTCGCCCGATCACGATCAGCGGCTTCCCCGAGCGCGCGAAAGCCTTCACCGCGAGATCGATCCGCTTCGCCAGAACCAGCCTAGAGACCACGAGATAAAAGTCCTCGGGCGGTTTGCCCGTCGGATGAAAGGCGTTCACGTCGATGGGCGGATGGAGAACGTCCGATTCGCGGCCATAGTGTTTCAGGATGCGCCGCGCTGCCACCTGCGATCCCCCGATAAAGTAGTTCACCCGCGAGGCCGAGGCAACGTCCCAGATGCGGTAATAGTGGGTGAAGAGGCGAAACCCCTGCCGCATCATCCAGCGTCCGCGAAGTTCTTCAAGATAATTGTGATACAGGTCCCACGCCCAGCGCATAGGCGTGAAGCAGAGCGAAAGATGACAGGTCCGTGGCCCGGTATTGATCCCCTTCGCCACCATCGTGCTCACGCTCAGAACGACGTCGTACTCGCGGAAATCGAATTGCTCCATGGCGAAACCGTAAAGGGGAATATACCACTCGAAAAACCGGTGCGAAAAAGGCAGCCGATCCACGAACGACGTCCGGATATCCATCCTCTTGAACTCATCCGACATGGTTTTCGGGTCGAACACTACCGTGTAAATCGGCGCGTCGGGAAAGATGTCGTGCAAGGCCTTGATAACCCGCTCGCCCCCACCCATCTGGGTCAGGTAGTCGTAGGCGATCGCGATCTTCATGGGCGGGTCCCTCTACGGATCTCAAGATCGTGCTGAAGCCGCCACAGAAACACAGTCGCCGAAAGGAGGAAGGCCGGCATCACCTGGAGCAGAAGGCGATTGATCAGCGTGCTCTCGATCACCCACTTATAGCCCGGACCAAAGGCGGTCGCATAGATCACCCCTGCCAGGTTCAGCAGGCAGAACAGAACTAGCACGAATTCCGCCTTCCGCCCCATGGAAACCGCCAGGAAAAGAATTGCAGCCAAAGCCAGTGGCCCCACAAGCATCCAGTTGCTGTAAAACCAAAAAAGATGGGCGAAGTAATGGGGAAGGACTTCCATGAAATGATTCGAAGGATAGATGCGCTTGTACATCTCCACGCCGATGAAGCCGGGGCCCTCTTTCCCAAAGATAGCAAAGACACTCCCCGCCGCGACCGCCGCCAGAATAGCCAATCCCGCCGTGATCAGCCAGGCTCGCCGGATACTGATTCTTTCTCTGACATAAGCCCAGGCCAGGACCGCGCAGAAAATGCCGACCGGCATATAGGGAATCTTCCCCTCCAGCTTGATCAACGGCAGAACCAGCGAAACGACAACCGCGATCGCGAGATCCTGTCGTCGCTTCTCCCGAACATACAGGTACAGATGGCCCGCAACCATCGACATCGCCATCCCCATCGGCAGGTCACTGTAGCCGATCAGCACGCTATGGGTCAGAACCAGGGGCAGGGCCGCGACAACATACGTCAGCCCCAGCGCCCAGGCCCTGGGTAACATAGCCCGCGTCATGCCGTACAGCAGAATCAGATAGAAGACGTAGAGCGCCAGATAGGCCTGGTTCGGCGCAAATTCATTCCACGAAGGCCGCATCAGGGTCTGCCACGCCATAGCCAGCCCAGTCAACCGCGGGTATCCCTCCTTCATCGCATAGGAATGATGCTCACACTGGAAATAGACGTGCTTCGCGAGGGAGAGAGACCAGGTGTAAGCATCATCAGTCCGGCGGATTTCAGAGAAACTCTCCGTCGCGACAAACAACGCCTTCGAGAGAATCAGGAGAATCAGAATCCATTCCCACACCGTCAGTCGGAGCCATTTCGTCTCGCCGAGCCCTTCCCGGCTTCCCGTCGGTTTACGTCGGACCCAACTGACTCCCAGAAGAACCACCGACATCACCACCGCCAGCCCACCGACCATCCGTCCCTGAAGCGGAATATGGAGCAGATCCAAAACGTACATTGCGAGACAAACAGCCAGCAGCCCCGTGAAATAAAACAAGCCCCACCGATGAAATCCGTTCCGCCCTACGCGCCCCCACCCGCTCAGCGCCGAGAGAATCCCCGCGCCTAGGGCCAAAGTGAGCAGGACGTTGAGGAGCAGATAGATCACCGGGACTCCACCTTCTCATACACACGGGTGCCCGATGGAAAAGCCTCCACCTGCCGCCACTCCGGCGTTTCCTGGATTCGCCCGTCCCTCGAATTCACCAGGATCGCAAGCGTGGCCTTGTCGAGTTCCCGCGTGCTCTCGGCCGGAAGCGCGTAATACTGGGCGCGTTTGTAGGCCTGGTAGGCCCCCGTCGGCGACTCGTCCACCTGAAAGTAATAGACCCCGCGCTCGGGAAGATGTTTCTCGAGCGACCGCAACGCATCCTCCACCCAGGGGAAATATTCGTCCTCGTGCAGTCCGACCATGCCCGGAAAATCTTCGGCCTTCGCTTTCAATCCCACGGCGGCTTTCGCATCCCGAAGGTAGTCCGTCATATTTCGAAAATCGGCCAGAGAAAACAGAACGAGGACGAGAATCAGACCGTGTCCGATCACATTGAAGGATTCTCTGAGGACATAGCGCCGAATCATTAGAACCAGAACCGCCGGAATCATCGCGGCCCAGAAAATGAACAGCACGCCCCGTCCCGCCACCTTCTGGGAATAGACAAAATTGTTGCTGCCCTGAATCAAGGGTTGCCACTGAAACATGCGGTCCAGCATTTCGGCGGCTCGGCGACAGGGCCCCACCGACCACACCTTCACATTTCGCACCCCGAACGTATTCTCCCCTTGCGGTACGCTCATGGCAATGCCAAGGAGGGCGCTGTCGAAGAGATCCCGCTCTTCGTCGATTCCGATCTCCACCGAATCGTTCCACCCGGTCTTCTGAATGCCGGACCGGATATTGACGGCGCGGGTCAGGTTCTCCGGGTGCGGAACCGGACTATACAGAAGCAGCGCCTCATTGGGCGGGACAGGCTTCTTGATGTAGAGGTCAAATGAGAGGCGCGAATACTTCCCCTCCGGAAAGGGAGCAAAGATTCCCGAGGGTTGGCTTCCAGCCGGAAAAAAGACACCTTCCCCTGTGTCCTGGACCCGCGAGCCTCCCTGGGTCCAAGTCCGAATCCGTATCTCATCACCCGACCAGCCCGACGTGCTCAGAAGCAACCAGGCAAAAACCAGAAGGACGCAAAACAGCGCCGTAACAACGGTAAGAACAACCGAGGAAAGCCTGCCAACCAGACGATTCCAGGACGCGCTCAGAGCCGAACCGTTC
>JABMPG010000104.1 GCA_013203855.1 bacterium | reverse complement strand
GACGTACACCGAATGGTTATGAAGGCTTTCCGGTTCGAGAAAGACCTGGTGGGAATCGCGGTCGGCGAAGCGGACGAGTTTGGTCTCGATGGAGGGGCAATAGCGCGGGCCAATCCCGGTGATGACGCCGGTGTAGAGGGGGGATCGGTCGAGGGCGGCGAGAATGATCTCGTGGGTGCGCGAATTGGTTCGCGTGACGGCACAGGCGACCTGGGGACGGTCCATCTGGTCGGTCAGATACGAGAAAGGCGGAGGCGGATCGTCGCCGCCCTGCTGTTCCAATGCCTCCCACTGAATACTCCGCCTGTCCAACCGTGCGGGGGTGCCGGTCTTGAGGCGCTGGGTTTCGAGGCCCAGGCTCCGGAGGCTTTCGGCCAGCCGTACCGCCGGGGGATTTCCCCAGCGCCCGCCGGGGTGGGCTTCGAGGCCGATGTGGATAAGCCCGTCGAGGAAGGTGCCAGCCGTGACCACGACTGCCCGGCAGCGGATCTCTTCGTTTCCGGCAAGGCGCACCCCGCAAACGGCCCCGTCGCGCCCCGTCAGAACTTCTTCCGCTACACCCTCCGCCAGGTCCAGATTCTCGACTTCCGCCAGTGCCCGCCCCATCCAGAGCGGATAGTCCACCTTGTCGGCCTGGGCCCGGGGAGCCCGCACCGCGGGGCCTTTCCCCGTGTTCAACATCCGGTACTGCAAGCCGGTCGCGTCGGTCGCGAGAGCCATCAGGCCGCCGAGGGCATCGATCTCGCGGACGAGGTGGCCTTTGCCAAGTCCGCCGATGGCCGGATTGCAGGACATGCGGGCGATTTCGGCAAGGCGCATCGTGACGAGAAGGGTTCGCGCGCCGATCCGAGCCGAAGCAGCCGCCGCCTCGACGCCGGCATGCCCGCCGCCGATCACTACTGTGTCGTATGTAGACTCCAACCGTCCCATATCTGACCCGCAGCCTCCCGGCCGCAGGGTAGCATGAAACCGGGGCGGGGGGAACCAGGCGATGGTTGATGATCGTGTGAAGTGCCGAGGATCTGCGTCTATCGAGACCGGTGGAAGTAGCGGACCATGCAGATCTCGGAATGCGCCGCCTTGTCTCGCCAATCCTGGCGGGGATGTTTCTGTTCTGGGCTATTTGTTTATCTTTCCGCGTCGTATCCCAGCAGGGCGAGAGGGGTGCGTCTGCGGAGGAAATCTTCGTCCGTCAGGGCCATCTCTTCTATCCGGCAGTATTCCGCGAGGCCTCGGGGGACGGGAAATCTCGGGTCGATTCTTTCGAGTCCATCTTTTTCGGCGATGATGCGATCTAGTACCAGATCGACTTCGGAGCCGAAAACGTGGATGAGGTAGTCGCCCATCTCCTCGTCGGGTAGGCGGGGGCGAAGTTGCTGGAGTTTCCCGGTGCGCCAGGATTCGAACTGGTCGATCTCTCCGCCGGGCAGAGGTTCTGTGCGGGTCCGGCAGGGGTCGCCCTTTCCCAGTTTCTTCACGATAGCGTCGACGCCCTGTTCGGCCATCAGGCGATAGGTCGTGTATTTTCCCCCGACAATGGAGAAGAGGCCGGGGAGGTCTTCGGCGATGAGGTGCTCTCGGCTGGCGCGGTATGTGCCTTGCGAGCCGGCTTGCACGAGGGGGCGGACACCGGCGAAGGAGCCGCTGAGGCGGGTTGCCCATTGGTCGCGGGTGTCGAAGTAATCGGAGATTGCCTCGAGCAGATAGTTTACGTCGGATGGTTCGGGCCGGACTTCGTCGGGATTTCGGTCGAAGGCGGTGTCGGTGGTTCCGACGAGGGTGGCTCCGTACCAGGGGATCATGAAGAAGACGCGGTCGTCGGGCGCGAAAAGGAGCATGGCGTCCGGCGAGGTTTGTCCGGCGCAGACGAGGTGGGCTCCCTTGCTGATATCGAGGCGTGAGACGGTCTTATCCATCGTCTCCGAGAGGAACTCGTCCGACCAGGGGCCGGTCGTGTTCAGGATGGTGCGGGCGGTTATGTCGAAGGCGCCATCATTGGCGAGATCGCGGCAGGCGACGCGAAATCCCTGGGAGTCGTGGGCGATGCGGTCGGCCTGGACGTAGTTGGCGACGATGGCTCCTCGGCGGTCGGCGTCTATGGCGTTGACGAGACACAGCCGGGCGTCATCCATGGAGGCGTCGAAGTAGCTGGCCCCACCTTTGAGTCCGTCGGGGTGCAGTCCGGGGGAGGCCTGAAGCATGCGGTCGCGGGAGAGCATAGCGTGGCGGCCGACTTTTCGGCGTCCGGCGAGGAGGTCGTAGAGGGTGAGTCCGGCTTTCATCATGAGGGGGCCGCGCTTCCATCCTGCATAGAGGGGTATTCGGAAGCGCAGGGGCCGCACGAGGTGGGGGCAGAGGCGGAGGAGGAGGCTTCGCTCCTTTAGCGCCTCGTGGACCAGGCGGAAGTCGTACTGTTCGAGATAGCGCAGGCCGCCGTGGATGAGTTTGGAGGAGGCCGAGCTGGTTCCCGACGCGAAGTCGCCCTTTTCGATGAGGGCGGTGCGCAGTCCGCGTAGCGCGGCGTCTCGCGCGCATCCCGCTCCGGTGATGCCGCCTCCGATGACGAGAATGTCAAACCGTTCGTCGGCAAGGTCTTGGATGTCGCGTTTCATGTGTCTTTCTCTGAGAGGACCCGGCGGACGGCCCGCCGCCATGCGTCGAGTTTGTGTTCGCGCTCATCTTGGGAAATCTTGGGTTCGAAAATCCGATCGGTTTGCCTGAGTTCTTCGAGTTCGGCGCCGCTACCCCAGACGCCGGTTTCGAGCCCGGCGAGATATGCCGCGCCGAGGGCGGTGGTCTCGATGTGGACGGGGCGGTTGACGGGCGCTCCAAGGATGTCGGCCTGGAACTGCATGAGGAAATCGTTCTGGCAGGCGCCTCCGTCCACGCGGAGTTCCTGAAAATTTGCTCGGAAGGCGGGCAGGCCGATGAGGTCGGCGGTCTGGAAGGCGATGCTTTCGAGCGCGGCCCGGACGATATGGGCTTTTTCAACGCCTCGGGTCAGGCCGAGGATGGCGCCTCGCGCGTCGGGGTCCCAATGGGGCGCGCCGAGGCCGGTGAAGGCGGGCACGACGTGAACTTGGGCCGAGTTTTCGACGCTTCGCGCTAGGTCTTCGGTCTCCGAGGCGGATCGGATCAGGCTCAGTCCGTCCCGCAGCCACTGGATAAGAGCGCCGGCGACGAAGACCGATCCTTCCACCGCATAGGCTTTCGACCGATCGGGGGTCGAGGCAGCGGTGAGCAGAACCGGGTCGCGGGGAATCTCCGCGTCGTCGCCTTGGTAGGAGAGGATGAAGCAGCCAGTGCCGTAGGTGTTCTTCATCAGTCCGGGGCGGATGCAGGCTTGGCCAAAGAGGGCGGCTTGCTGATCACCCGCGATTCCGGCGATGGGGAGACCGTCGGGGAGACCGGGCGCCCGGCATTCCCCAAAGGCGTGGCGGGAAGGATGGATCTGGGGAAGGATGCAGGCGGGAAGGTCGAGCCGGGCGAGAAGGTCGGGGTCCCAGCCGGCGGTGTGGAGGTTATAGCAGAGGGTTCGAGAGGCGTTTGTTCGGTCGGTGGCGTGGACTGCTCCGGCGGTCAGCCTCCAGGTCAGCCAGGTGTCGATGGTTCCAGCAAGGAGGTCTCCGTTTTCCGCAGCGGCGCGGATGGAGGGACTGCTGTCGAGGAGCCATTTGAGTTTGGTTCCGGAGAAGTAGGGGTCGAGGAAGAGGCCGGTGCGGTCGCGAAAGAAGGTTTCTTCGGACTTGAGATCGAGGCAGATGTCGCGTGTCCGGCGGTCCTGCCAGACGATCGCGGGATGGACGGGCTTTCCGGTAATTCGATTCCAGAGGACGACGGTCTCGCGCTGGTTGACGATGCCGAGCGCCCGGGGCGGTTCGGGAGCGCGGGCGACCAGTTCGGCGGCCAGATCCAGCGCGCCCTGAAAGATCTCCTCGGGAGCGTGTTCCACCCATCCGGGGTGGGGGTAGTACTGGCGGATTTCGCGATAGGCTCGGTCGACGATTCGCCCCCGTTCGTCAACCAGAAGAACGGTGGTGCCGGTGGTTCCCTGGTCGATGGCGAGGATGGTGGTCATCGGATTTCTTCGCGCCGGGGTTTTGAGAAGTGAGATTGCTATGAGATCGTGTGTCAACCGGTCTCATAGCACGCTTACGCCAACATTATTTCAGGCTGTTGATCGCCCGCCGATAGCGCTTGAGCGTGATCCCAATCTCCGACCGCTTGTTTCGATCCAGCCAGAGCGACTGGAAACGTTTCATCAGCGCCGACATCTCCTTGCCGAGAGACCGCCGCGTCACCGCCGTTTCTCTCCCGCCATCGCCGAGGATGGTCAGCTTGCGCGCGGCGTGGGCGTGGGCGTCGGCGGCGAAAATCCAGTATGGCAGGATGCCTTCGGGGTCCACGCCGCGCTTCCTCCGATGGCTGGCAAACACGGACGATATCCGGCGAAAACGCTCGAGCATTCTCCCTCCGAGCTTCGCGTTAAAGTAGAACCGAGCCGGCTCGCCCTTCCGGTTAGTGTAACCGTCCCATCGCGGCTTTCGCACCTCGGGGTCCTGCTCCCGAGCGAAAAAGACCGCCATCCAGTGCCGCGAGGCAATCTCAAAGAACTCCTCCATGGCCGCAACCAGTTCTTTCGACTCGCAGCGGAGGAACAGTTTGCAGAACCGCCGCGTGAAACTCGGCAGATCCGAGTCCACCTTCCACGACTTTTCCGCGCCGAGAAGATACCCGTAAACCGAGTACTCCATGAAGTGTTCCTGTCCGTGGTCGCTGCCCCAGTCCGTCGTCAGAATGCCAAGCGCCCCGTGCTTGCGCGCCGCTTGGGCGTAGCGGGCAATGTTGTATTTCACGTTCTGCATCTGGAGAAAGATCGAACGGCTCTCGTAAGCCGAAACCCCGGGACAGGCGATGAAGGGACATCCCGCCGCCTTGAAGGCCGCGATTTTCTCGAAGTCCTCAAGGGCGCCGTATCCCCAGTCGAGGACGGTCACGTCCTTTGGGATCTCCGGGATCAGCTCGGGGTAGTGGTGGATGATGTCACCCCAGAACATCATCTTGCGGCCGTGATGCGCGGCCATTTTGCTTAGACGTAGAAGGTGATCGAGGTAGACCCGTCCCTTGCCCCTTTGCTGACAGGCCTTGTGGGATTGACCACACCCGAGATCGTACGTCTCATCACAGCACACGTTGAACAGGTTCGAGCGGAAGAGGGGAAGAAACTCCTCCCAGAGAGAATCGAGAAACTGGTAACTTTCAGCAAGGCCGGGCACGATCGTCCAGCATTTCCTCAGAAAATAGGGCAGTTCCGATTCCGGGACCTCGAACTCCCCCCGGCCCCGGTCTTCGGCGAGATGATGATATTGGGGCGGTTCGAGGATGCGCGACATGTGTCCGAAGGACGCCAGGGACGGCGTGAACTCGATATGCCGCTCCGCGCAGTACGCGTCTATTTCCAGGATTTCTTCCGGCGTCAGACGACCGCAGTTCCTGCCGATATCGGGATGACGCCGAAAGGCGAACGTGTGCTCGATGTAGTATTGGAGATGGTTCAGTTTGTAGCGCGCCAACCAGTCTGCCTGTCGTTTCAGGGAATCGAGGTTCGGCACGCGGCCCCGGGCGACATCATAGTAGAGTCCGCGGAGGGGGAAATCCGGCCAGTCGCGGATCGTCACGTGGCGGAGTTTGCCTTTCGGCGACTGCTGAGCCACCTGGTGCAGGGTCTGGACGCCATGGAACGCCGCTTCGAGACTTGCCGCTTCCAGACGGACGCCAGCCCCCGTGATTTCCAGGTGGTACTCGCCATTGCGAAATTCCGGGTTCAAGAGAATCCGGACGGAATCTGTGATTTCCGGGACCGCGACAGCCGAAGGATGATGGGGAAAGATGGCGGCCATCCCGTCGACAATCGGCTTGAGAGCCGCGTCGCAAATGGCGATGATCCCTTTCCGGGGGATCGAAAAATGCCCCCGGTTTTCCTTGAGTTCCTGAACTTCCGGAATGAAATCGAGAGGCATAGGCGGCAACCCTCCGGGTGAGATCGAGTGGCAGGACTCCAGCCGGAAAACACCGCAACGAATGGCCGGGATCGGGCTGGTTAGTGGAAGACTTCCACACAATGCACCCGCCCGCAAGAGGATTCCGTCGATCAGTTCGGCGAGGTGCAGGCCATCGGCGGGGCCCGGCTCCCCCAAACCATTTCCCTTGCGCGGATAGGGTGGCCTTGATTCAATAAGCGGGTTGGCAAACCTTGCAAGGCACTCTACCTGAGAACCATGACTGATCTGGCCATCCCATTCCCCACTATTCTCTGGCGCTGCCGCGACCGCGTTTTCGAATGCGGCCCTGAGCCTCTTGTGGCAGGAATCCTGAATGTCACACCCGATTCCTTCAGCGACGCCGGACGGTTTGCCGATCTGCCCGACGCCCTGGAGCAAGCCCGTCTTATGGAAGAGGAAGGGGCGGACATTCTGGATATCGGAGGGGAATCGACCCGGCCGGGTTCGGAGCCGGTTCCCGTAGAAGAAGAACTGAGGCGGGTGATTCCGGTCATCGAGGGGATTCGTGGGAGAAGCGATATCGCGCTATCCGTGGATACCTCGAAGGCCGAGGTGGCCCGGCATGCTCTGGAGGCCGGTGCCGATATCGTCAACGATGTGACCGCGCTCAGACTGGATCCGGAGATGGCCGAGACTGTGGCGCGCTACCGGGCGGGCTTGATCCTGATGCACATGCGCGGGACGCCCCGAACGATGCAGAAAGACGTCCACTATGAGGATGTGGTGCGAGAGGTGAGGGAGTTTCTGGTGGGCCAGGCGGAATCGGCTCTCGAGGCCGGAATTCCCCGCGAGTCTATCTGCCTCGATCCCGGCATCGGATTCGCGAAGACGATAGAACATAACGTGGCCCTGATGACCCACGCCGCGGATCTGCGCGAATCGGGCTATCCGGTTCTGGTCGGCCTTTCCCGGAAGTCATTCGTCGGCAAGATCACGCGCGCGGACGTGGCGGACCGGCTGCCGGGCAGTCTCGCGGCGGCGGTGATCGCTTTCCTGCGCGGCGCGGATATTCTGCGCGTTCACGATGTGGCGCCCACGCGGCGCGCCCTGGCAGTGGCGTCGGCGGCCCGGATCCAACTCCATGACTGAGGCCCCCTCTTCATACGATCCGCTGCTCCCCCTTCGCCGGGCACTGATCTTCTGGCGAGTGTGTCTGCTTCTGCCCTTCGGTTATCTCGGGCTCGGGATGCTGATCGAGCATTTTCTGTTTCGAGATGGCCGGGCCGGGGGAATGTTGAACCTGAGAG
>JABMPG010000103.1 GCA_013203855.1 bacterium | reverse complement strand
GTAAACCAGCACGCCGCCGGGTCGTTGCAGTGCCTCGAAAACCGTGACGGTATGACCGCGCTTCGCGAGTTCTCCCGCACAGGTCAGGCCCGAGGGACCGGCTCCGATGATGCCCACCTTCTTTCCGGTCGGCTCGGCCTTGGGCGGCAGTTCGATCTTGCCCTCTCTCGCGGCGTAGTCGGCAACAAAACGCTCGAGTCGGCCGACCGCCACCGGCTCACCCTTGATGGCGAGAACGCATACGCCCTCGCACTGCTCTTCCTGGGGGCAGACTCGGCCGCAGACCGCCGGCAGGGCGTTGGTCTCCTTGATCACCTCGTAGGCTTCGAGGAACTTGCCCTTGGCAACCAGGCCCACGAAGCGCGGAATATCGATCGCCACCGGACACCCCGGCACGCAGCGCGGCTTCTTGCACTGGATGCAACGCTCGGCTTCCTCGATGGCCTGCTCAGCCGTATAGCCGAGGGCCACTTCCTGAAAAGTCGTCTTTCGCTCGGCCAGATCCCGGAGCGGCATCGGCTGGCGCGGTTTTTTCCCAGTTATGGCCATTATCCCTCATCCTTCGGTGTTTTCGGTTGGTGTATTTGCCTTGTGAGATACTTTTGCGGCGTGGCCAGACGCCCTGTCCGTGCAGTCGCCGAAGAGCAGAGAGTCATTATAGAGGCCATCTCAGAAGACGCAAGGGAAGAGTCGAATTTTTTTCGAAAAAAGTGCTTGACACGGGCATGGGACGAGAAGATAATCACAATTGAGATGGAGGTCCCGGCAACCCTCTCCATCTTACCATCACAGCAAGGCCCTTCTTCGAAGTGACCCACACTGTGATTTGAATTGAGGGGAATCTCGCAAGAGATTCCCCTCGAACTGTTTTTACCCTCCCCGCAGCGTCTACGGTTCCGATCATTCAGGCCGCACGGCATATAGGGCCGCGGCAAAGGAGCGGGAACTTCCCCCGGCAGGGATCTCTGTATCCAGGCCAGAGGCCATCAATTCTTCCCCAGTGAAAACCGTGGGACAGGCACCCGCGATCAGCATGCGCTGCGCCGTATAGTGCACGTCCGGCTTGAGCCCGCGCAGGCGCCAGCGCAAGGGCCGAGGCGACACGCCGAGACGATAGACAAACAAAAGGCTGGCCGAGTCCGCCGGGTTCTGAAGTTGGAATGCCACCCAACCGCTCCGCCGGGCAACGGGTTCGGGCGGAGTCAGCAGGTGCGCCACGGTGCCGCTGATGAATCGCCGCCATTCCTTGAAGAAAGTCACATGCTCCCTGACCCGTTCTGCCACGGCGGGCGGCAGGCTGGCCAAGTCCCCGGTGAGACCGAGGACGCCTGGCATGGCCGCAAGCAGGGCGAAATCGAGGTCCACGCACTCCGCGGGTTCCCAGAGCCCTCCTCCCGGAACTAGGACAGTGTCGGGCGAGTCGGCCGCGCAGAGACCATAGCGGGGAATCAGCTTCCCGGGACTGCGGAGTCCCGCCCAACGCATGATAGGTCCCGGCGGCAGGCGCAGAAAGGCTCCCTGCGTGATTCGCAACATGTCCACAGGCTCCAGGTTGTCACTCAGAAAGTGCCCGTCCGCATGGCTCAGCATATCGAGATCGAGCCGCATGGCACCACTCGAGCAGCCCTCCAGGAATACATGGGGGAAGGCCGCGCGGACTTCGTCCAGCATCCTGTACCACAGACTGGCATAGCCGGATAGTTCGAGTCCGGCCCGGTCGGAGTCCAGGTCGAAGTTGAAATCGATCTTCATCCATGCCAGTTGGTAGGTCTCGATCAGGCGCTGCATCTCGTCGCGCAGCCAGGCATAGGCTTCCGGAAGGGACAGATCGAAGCGGGCCACATCGCCGCAAGGCACGAACCATTCCGGGTGTTCGAGACGGACCGGCGCCTCAGGGCCGATTCGTTCTGGCTCCATCCAAAGACCAAAACCCAGTCCCGCCGCGCGCACCTCGTCGGCAAACTCCCCCATGCGGCACTGGAAGGCGGCATCGATTTTCTCGCGCCAGTCCCCCACCTGCTGCCCCCAGTTCCCCTGCCCGGCTCCGAACCAACCGGCATCGACGACAAAAACCTCGCAGTTGGCATTTCTGGCGGCCTCGAGTTGCCTCCTCAATCGCGCCACATCCAGACGCTCGAACTGATCGAACCATGTGTTGTAGACGACCGGCGTCTCCGTCTTGGCCCCGGTGAAGTGCTCCTTGAGGAGATACTCGTGAAGAGCAGGCGCCGCGAGATGGGGCTCGCCCTCCGGGATTTCCTGAAACAGGAGTTCGGGCAGTTCAAACGACTCTCCCGGCAATAGCGGGATTCTGAGGTTCTCATCGGACAGGCCGAGCTCCACCACAATGAATGGCAGGCAGTCCATACTGGGCTGGGCGCTGAAGCGGATCACCCAGTTGCCTTTTGGCACGATGTGGAAGGCCAGACCCCGGCGCGTATCCGTGTCGCGGATGCAGGCGTATGGCGTGCCGCCCTGCGTTGTTCTCCCCGGCACGCAACGCAGAACGATTTCCCCCGCGTGCAAAGTTTGCCAAGCCCCCTGGTTTTCGTTGCACCAGCGGCTCTGCTGGGAATAAATCTCGTAGCGGGCAGGAGGAAGCGCCATGCGCGCCAGGCAGCGAAGAACGGTAATGGGACCAGTGCCGGTATTGGTCAAAGTATCCTTGCGAGAAATAACGCCAGTCGATCGGTCAGCCGTCCAGCACGATTCCATCGCCAGTCCGGCAGAAGACGCTTGCAGACCCAGCGTCAGGCTGTCCGCG
>JABMPG010000102.1 GCA_013203855.1 bacterium | reverse complement strand
GACCCGGGCCACCCCGAGGTGTGTAGCGTCTTTGACTATCACAAGATTTTCAGCGTGTCGGAACTGCCTGAAATCGATTCGGGATGTCGTGGGGCCACGCTGGGCTGTGTGGACTGTAAGAAGAAACTGGCTGAGAACGTTAATCAGTTGCTCGATCCCTTTCGCGAGCGGCGTGCCCAGCTCGAGCGCGAGCCGAAGCGGGTGCGGGAGATCATCAACCAGGGCAACCTGCGTGCCCAGACCGTGGCCGAGTCGACCATGGCCGAGGTTCGACGGGCGATGCATCTGCCGGAATAGGACGGGCGGCAAGCCGTTCCCGAGATGGCCTACAAAGTTAAACTCAACGTCTTCGAAGGTCCTTTCGACCTATTGCTTCATCTGGTTCGGGTCAACGAGATGGACATTTACGATATTCCGATCGCGGAGATCACCCGGCAGTACCTGGGCTTTATCTCGGACATGGAAAAACTGGACCTGGATGTGGCGGGGGATTTTCTTGTCATGGCCGCCACTCTCATCAATATCAAGTCGCGGACCCTCATGCCTCCCGTGACGAAAGAGGAAGCCGAGGAGGAGGCCGAGGAAGAGATCGATGAGGAGTTCGAGAGCATTCGTAACGCTCAGGACCTGATGCGGCGGCTCATCGAGTACCGGCAGTTCAAGGAGATGGCGGTGGAGCTTTCCGGGCGCGAGGAGGAGCAGCTGCGGCTCTTCTACCGCAACAGTGTTCTGCCCCGACTGACCGAAAAGGGAGCGCCGGAGGGGTTGAAGGAGGATATCAGTCTTCTTTTCAGCGCCTTTGCCCGCGTGCTTGAGTATGCCGAGGGCCGCCCCACCCATCGCGTTCTGGAAGAGGAATTCTCCGTCGAGGAGAAGATAGAACTCCTGCGGGATAGTTTGGCGCTTCGCAAGCGTTTGAACATCCACAGCCTTTTTGTGAGGTGTCTCAACAAGCAGGAAGTGATCACGCTTTTCCTGGCCCTTCTCGAGATGTGCCGGATGCGCCAGGTCCGCGTGATCCAGAAAAAGAACTATCAGGACATTTACCTCGTGCATCCCAGCGAGCCGGAAGAAGACGATGACGAAGAAGACTGAAAAACCCGATAGCCCAGACAAAACCGCCGAGATCGTGGAAATGAGCCCGGAGAAGGGATTCGAGGACGAGGAAAGCCTTGAAGACGACCGGCAGGATTTCGCCGACGATTCCGACGAGGGCGATCCGGAGAGTGTTCTCCCGGAGGAGGAGAATGGATCGCCGATGGTCGTCATCGGAACGGTCAAGACCGGCGAGGAAGACCAGGCCAAGGTGCTGGACCTGGATCTTGGCGATGCCTCCGAGGACGAGGAAGAGCCGGAATCGCTGGAGTCCGAGATCGAGGATGAGACGGCCCGGATCGAGGAAGCGGGGGGAGCTGAGAAGTTCCGCACGCCCGGTCAGATCAAAGCGGCCATCGAGTGCCTTCTCTTTACGACGCCCCATCCGCTTAGCCTGAAGAAACTCAAGACGCTGCTGGATGGCATCGATATCAAGACTTTGCGCGGGATCGTGAGCCAGCTTCAGATGGAGTATGACGCGCGGCGCGGCGGGCTCCAGGTCATCGAGAACGCCGAGGGCTATCAGATGTGCACGCGGGCCGATTACGCGGATGTCGTGCTGCGTCTGCACCAGCAGCGCAAGCGCAATCCGCTGACGTTGACGGCGTTGGAGACGCTTGCGATCATCGCCTATAAGCAGCCCATAACGCGGGCGGAGATCGAGATGATCCGCGGCGTCGAATCGAGCGGAGTGGTCCGCAATCTGTGCGACATGGGTCTCATCAAAGTGGTGGGACGCAAGGAAGTGATCGGTCGGCCGCAGCTCTATGGCACAACCAGCATCTTCCTGAACACCTTTGGGTTGAAGACGTGCGCCGATCTGCCTTCCATTCAGGCCCTGCGGCGGCAGTACGGCGAGCGTTCCACCCTCGCGGACTCGATCCAGGAGATCTCCTCCCTGGACGAGCGGATCGTGACCGAAGAGAATCTGAGGGAAGACCCGGAGGGGGAGGACTTGGCGGAGCTGGAAGAGTCCGAGAAGTTGGACGAGATGGCAGAGAGTCCGAATGGCGAGGGAGAAGCAGGAGCCGAGGAGTCCTCTTCTGTCGATGATATTGAGCCGGATCTTGAAGATTCGTAAGCCTTTAGCCACGCGGCGCAACTGTTTCGCTTTTCCTGCTTTTTCCCATAGCTTTTTGG
>JABMPG010000101.1 GCA_013203855.1 bacterium | reverse complement strand
TCGGCGGCGGCAGCATCCGTATCCATCGTCCGGAGATTCAGTCGCTGGTCTTCCGCACTCTGGGTATCGACGAGGCGACCGCCCAGGCCAAGTTCGGGTTCCTGTTGGACGCACTGCAATATGGCGCGCCTCCTCATGGCGGCGTGGCCTTCGGCCTGGACCGGCTTATGATGATCCTGCTGGACGAGTCGTCGATCCGGGAGGTGATTCCGTTCCCGAAGACCCAGACGGGGGCTTGCCTGATGAGCGGGGCTCCCTCGGCCGTCACGACCGACCAACTTCAGGAACTGAGCCTGGAAATGCTCGAGCGCGAGGACTAGGTCAGTCGAGGCTGGGAGATTGGCCGAAGGTTCGGCGCATGTAGAGTTGGAGAATCAGGCGGCTGGGCAGCAGCAGCAGGATACACTCCTGTAGATAACGCAGGATGTCGCCGGGCCGGGGACGGATCCCGAGACGGAACACGGCATCTTTTTTCGCCCGCAGCGTGGCGCGCAGGACTTTCTTGAGCCGGCGCACCCGCGTGGCGCCCTCGCTCATTCGGTATCTCAAAACGATCTCTTCCAGTGCGGCGAATCGACCGTGCCGGCTCATTTCGAGCCAGAGGTAGTAGTCCTCGGCGCAATTATAGCGCTGTCGGTAGCGGAGTTTGTGCCGCTCCAGGGATTCCCGTCGGATCAGGACCGTTGGGTGGAGGAGGGGGCACTGGCTGAGGATGGATTTTTCGAGGGTGCAATGCCGGACCAGACCGATCTCGCGGCTGTGGGCGTCGATATAGGTCAGGGCCGCGCCAAGGACGTCGATGTCCGGTTTTTTGTCTATCCATGCGACCTGTTTTTCAAGGCGGTCGGGAAGTGAGATATCGTCTCCGTCCATGCGGGCGATGTAGTGGCCGCGACTCTCGTCGAGCCCGCGGTTGAGGGCCACGACGATGCCTTCGTTGTGACTGTTTCGGAAAGCGCGGATGCGAGGGTCGCGTCTTGCGTAATCCGCGACGATATTCGGTGTGGCGTCGTCGGAGCCGTCGTCCACGATGAGGAATTCGAAATCGGCGAAGGTCTGTGTGAGGATACTTTCGATGGCGGCGGCCAGGAAGCGCGCACAGTTATAGACCGGCATTACCACGGACACCATCGGAACCGGAGAGGGGTCGGGTGTCAAATGCAGGGCGTCCTCTCAGACAGAATAGCGGCTCAGGCGAATCCGGATCACGTCGATGAGCATGCGAGATGCGTCGCGGAGAAAATGGATTCTGGAATCGGCCGAATTGAGCCATCGGACCGGGATCTCGCGAACGTCGAGGCCCATCTTGCGGGCGAGGTGGAGATGTTCGACATCGAAGGCCCATCCTTCAAGGCGCTGCAGGCTTGCGATGTGCTTGGCTGCTTCGGCGGTGTAGGCTTTGAAGCCGCACTGTGTATCGTGGAAGGGCAACCCGGAGACGAGCCGGACCAGCTTGTTGAAGAGTCGGCCCGAGATTTCGCGCCACCAGGCTTGTCGTACTTCGAGAATCGATTCGGGCAGCGCACGGGAGCCGATCACGACGTCGGCGCCGTTGGTGAGTTCTTTTTCGAACCGGGCGATCTCTTCGATAGGCGTGGAGAGATCGGCGTCCGAGAATAACCTCCACCGTCCCTTTGAGGCCAGAAGCCCGGCGCGCACGCTATAGCCCTTTCCCCGGTTCCCCGGATTCAGAAGGAGACGAACATGCGGGAAGCGCTGACGGACAAAGGCGACGGACGCATCGGTGGAGCCGTCGTCGACGACCAGGATCTCGTAAGAGGGCGAACGCTGATCCATGAAATCCACCACAGCCTGCAGGGATGGTCCAATTCGGTTTTCCTCATTGTACATCGGAATGATCACGGACCAGACCGGAGGGGTTTCGGTTGGGGGAACGGGTGGTTTGGTTTCGGGAGTCATGTGGGATGTTTACGGGGAAGTTGGCACAACGCTCGACGATGATAGGGCAGGATTCCGGAGGGCGCAAGTTTGAAGTGGGCAAGCGGGTGCTACGGGTGTACGACATAAATGAGGGTTTGGGTGTTTTTTCTCTTTTTTTGGCCTGAGTCTTGCAGTAGGATATACTTCAGAAAGGAGGCTGACCATGCCCAATCTCGAATCTCTTGTCCGCCAGTGGAACGATGTACTCGCTCAGATTGCTGCGTTGGGGCCCATGCGGCCCGGATCTGTCTGTTCTCAGAAGGTGAAGTACCGAGCCCAGGACGGGACCGAAAAATCCAACGGCCCCTATCCCATTCTCACGTTCAAGGAGAAAGGCAACAAGACCCGCACTATTCGCCTCCAGTCTTCCGAAGAAGCCGAGATCGCGGAGAAGCAGATCGCAAGTTTCAGAGAGTTCCGGGAACTGACCCGTGAACTGATCCGTATCGGCCGGGAAATGGCCGATCTGGAAATGTCCGAGAAATCGGACGCTAAAAAAAACTCCTCCAGTGCCTCGAAGCCGAACAGGAAAGGGAAGCGGCGGCGATCTTCGGCCGTCTGAAGGGGCAGAAAGTCTTCGATTTCGAAGCCACGGGGTTCTTTATTCGAGCGCGCATGCACGAGGCCGGCGGCCGGGTTCTGGCGAAGGCCCTCGAGGAAATCGGCCGCGGCCCTCTTGCCGAACCTCTCGTTTGCGCTGACAATCATCTCTCCGCCCGGATGGAGAGCCTCGGATTGAAAGAGAAGCGACTGCGCACGATCCTCGACGAGGTCGCCTGGCGGCGCTCGGCCTACCGTTGTCCGGTGTGCGGAAGGATCCGATATCCCGCCGACGAGTTCCTCAACGTCGTG
>JABMPG010000100.1 GCA_013203855.1 bacterium | reverse complement strand
TGAGATAGCCTTTCTCGACGAGCCAGGAGTTCAGGTTGACCCCGTGGTAAAAGGGGGAAAAACCGTGATCAGACATGACGATGAGGGTCGTGTCGTCGTCGATTGTCTCGAGAACGTGTCCCATGATCTCGTCGGCCTGCTCGTAGAGCCGGGGGATGCCGTCCGACGGGCCGTTCTCGGGGTCGTAGTTGGGATGGCGGCTGTCGGCGTAGTGCCACAGCATGTGGCTGTCTTGGTCGATGTTGTTGAAGTAGAAAAAGAGAAGACCTTCTTCGTGGGAATCGAGGAGATAGTGAAAGGCCCGGCGGCGCTCGTCCATAACGTGCTGCGACATCTTCCAGTACTCGAAGCCGTCGATAGTGTCGTCCGAAAGGGCCTTGGTATCGACGGGAAGGCCCTGGGTGAAGAAAGGCCCGAGTTCTCTCGCGAGATCCCGGGACCATTCCGCGGGGGTGGAGATGGGCATGGCGGGATCGGCCGGATCGATTTGGAGGGGCGTCATGTAAAGGCGAAATTCGGGACGGGCTTTCTGGAGATAGAAGCGGACGATCGCGTTGACGGATGCCAGGCCGGGGATCAGTTTGAACTTCAGCCGCACCCAGCCGCTCCACTCGCCTTCCTGGAGGATCATTTCCTGGTTCTGGACGGCGAGCTTGACGACGGGGCGCTCAGGGTCGAGATAGACCTGGAAGGGGATCTCCGTACGGGGAGGAGTGGTTGCACCCCCTCGCTCATCGGACTTCTCGCGGCGGAAATTGTTGGCTGGGCCGAGGATGGTGGCGTCGACTCGGTCGTCTTGGACGTCGACCTGCCAGGCCTCGCCTCCCCTAAGTCGGCGCTCCTTGTCGGTCAGGTTCGTTACATAGAGCGAATAGACCCCCTGTTCACCAAGGAGATCCGGAGTGCCCATGCCCGAGATGGATCGTCCCGGGGAGGGGACGGGCGGGAAGTTGGCAGGCATCTTGAAGATCGTGGTGGGGATGCCGTTCTCTTCGAGAATCTGCCAGAATGCCTGTCCCTGGCGGAGCTGGTGGATCTTGCCTTTTTCGAGGGGGATGGACCAGGCGCCCAGGTTCAGCATCCGTTCGGCGCGCTCGGTGCTGGACATGGAGAAGTGGATACCCTTGCCCGTCCAGCCGTGCGTGGTCTGCTCTTTCGGATCCCGATGAAGAAAGTCGTAGATGCCATGGCCGCCAGAGTCCATCCCGGTGATGAAGTTTGACCAGGCGACCGGGCTCTGGGGCGGGGCGCTGGTGCCGAGGGCACTGAAGTCGCCCTTTTCGATCAACCTCTGAAAGTTCGGCATGCGGCCCTCGGAGACGTATTGCTGGAGCAGCACGGGGTCCATGCCGTCGATACCGAGGATCAGCATTTTGGGAGCCGTTGCACCTCGGCGACGGGGAGTGCTGCCCGACTCGAAAACCTCGGCGGCATCTTCGGCAAATGCCCGGCCGTTGGCGCCCCCACCGATCAGAGACACGGCCGCACCAGCCGCCGCGAGGGACTTCAGGAAACGGCGTCTGGAGAGGTTGTTTTGTCTGGAAAACGACATGGCGTGGTCCCGTCGGGCAGGCTGAAGCCAGTTCTATGAACTCTTTCAGCTTACCATTGGCATGAGGGGCTTGCCATCACAATAGGCCGGAACGGGTACGCCGAACAGGTCGAGAACGGTCGGCCCGATGTCCTGGATGGACGGGTTGGGCTCGGGGATGGGACGGTTGCAGAAGAGGACGCCGGGGACGTCGACGGGGTTGACGCAGTGGTCGCCGCTCCAACTTTTTGTGTTGTCCTCGAAGACCTCCGGCTCGATCTTGCCGGTGGCGCAGCCCCACGACGCGCGGTAGCCCATGGCGAAGCCGACGATCAGGTCGGGCGCCTCGCCGACGTAGGGGCCCTCGTAGATCTCGACCGGATCGTAAACCTCTCGGACGGCGGGCGCGTTGTCTTGGGGATCGATCAGTTCGCGGAGGGTGGCGCGGATCTCTGACTTCAGATTCGCCGCGTTGCCTTTTTCGACGCTGCCCTGAGCTTCGCGGCCTTTCATGTTGAGATAGATGCCGCCAAGGCCGACGGCGTAGGCGCGGGTGCGGGGCCAGTCCACGTCCTGAAACCAGTCCGCGCCGGAAGGTTGGCTGTTCTTAACCGACAGGTAACCGTTCTCATAGAGCCAGGTGTTGAGGTTGACGCCGCGCTTAAAGGTTTTGAAGCCGTGATCGGACATGACGATGAAGAGACTGTCCTTGCGGAGCCGGGCCAAGGTCCGCCCGACCATTTCGTCCATCTTCATGTAGAGGCGCTTGATCTCGTCCCGGTAGCGTGCGCGATCCTCTTCCCGGGCGGCGGGATGGTTGCCCTCGTGGTAGCGCCAGAACATGTGCTGGATGCGGTCGGTGGCGTCGAAAACGCAGATGGCGAGTCCCCGGCTCGTCTTGTCGATGGCGTCGAAGAACATGCGTTCGCGCTCGTCGTGGTTGAGCCAGGTCTGGGCGAGGAAGGATTCCTCGTCGAGGACTCGTTCGTTGAGTGCCCAGGTGTCCTCCGCCAGACCGAGGGTGCAGAAGGCGCCCTGGGTCTTGGCAAGGTACATGGCGTAGGAATAGGGATGGGAGATCGGGAGGGCGGGACG
>JABMPG010000099.1 GCA_013203855.1 bacterium | reverse complement strand
GTGCTGGAGGCGGCCGTGTCGGTGGACCGAAGCGAGGTTTTGTCGGCGGATTCTTGTCGTTCCGCCCGGCGTCGTGTATCGGAATTGCGGGGCAAGCCGGTTGAGGTGAAAGATCTGCTGGGAAATCTGACCGCGCGGCGTGCGCTTCAGCCGGGCGAAGTTCTGACCTGGTCGAACGTGGAGGCGGAAAAGTTGGTTCGGAGCGGTGAGACGGTTCGGATGATGCTGGAGTCGGCCAATGGCGGTCTGAGCATCAGTACGGCGGGCCTGGCCCGGTCCAACGGCGCGATGGGGGATTCGGTGGCGGTGGTGAATCCGACATCGGGTCGAGAGGTTCGAGGTGTGGTGGTAGGGCCGCGGCTGGTGAAGGTGGCGTTTTGATGCTTTGCGAAGGGGAGGGACGATGAAGATGCCCCAGAAGATGTTTCGATATTTCGCGCCGGCTCTGTTGCTGGTGGCGGTGGGCTGCGCTGGTCTCGGGGGGAACCCTCTCGATCCGTCCGATATGGCCTACGAGGCGCCGCCGGTGGTTTTTCCAACGGAGATCCCGGCCGAGGAGCGGCTTATCAATGACGGTTCTCTTTTCAGTCCGTCGAGCCGGAACTGGTCGTACTGGACGGACGATACGGCGCAGACGGTGGGCGATATCGTGACGGTGCGAGTTTTTGTGGATCATACCGCCCAGAAGAGCGCGAGCACGGATCTCAGCCGGGACAGCAAACTGGAGGCGGGGGTGAAGGCTTTGTTCGGGATCGAGAGCAGTTTGCCCGGTGTGGGCTCGACCCATCGACTTGATTCGACCACTCCGGAGCAGTTGATTTCCGCGCAGTCCAGCAACAGTTTCAGTGGCGAGGGCGACACGATGCGCAGTGATCGGATTGTGGCGGATGTCTCTGCCATCGTGATGCAGGTTCATCCGAATGGGAACATGCAGATTCACGGGATGCAGAACCTGCTGATCAATAATGACAACTCGATCCTCACGGTGGACGGGCTGATCCGGCCTAGCGATGTTTCCTATGACAATATCGTGCTTTCGGACCGGATCGCCCAGTGCCGGATTCAGATTACGGGTCGGGGCGTGATCAGCGACAAGCAGCGTCCGGGGCTGCTGTCGCGCACCTTTGACTGGCTGTGGCCGCTCTGAGAGAGGACGATGGGATGAGTAATGTGACGAGTCAATTCCTCAAATCGGTGAAAGGGCGCCTGCGTCTTCTTCTGGCGCTGGCTTTCAGTCTCGCTCTGTTGAGCGTGGCCGGTGCGGTGCGGATCAAGGATATTTGCTCGATGGAGGGAATGCGGGACAATCAGTTGGTGGGATATGGCTTGGTGGTGGGCCTGGATGGCACAGGCGACGACCAGGGGACCGGTTTCACGATTCAGAGTTTGGCTGCCTTCATGAATAAGCATCGCATCCAGGTCGATTCGAACTCGATCGATGCGGCGAACGTGGCGGCGGTGATGGTGACGGCGACGTTGCCGCCTTTCGCGCGGCAGGGGATGAAGATTGACGTGGTGGTTTCTTCCATCGGCGACGCCGAGAGTCTTCAGGGCGGGACGCTGATCGCGACGCCGCTGCGGCCTGTGACGGCGGATCCGACCGACTCGGCAGATATTTTTGCTGTTGCGCAGGGGACGATCAGCACGGGGGGCTACGCTGTTTCACAGGGCTCGACCTCTCTGGTCAAGAATCACCCGAACGTGGCGCTTCTGCCGGATGGGGCGATCATTGAGCGGGAGGTTCCTAATGCATTCGCCACGAAGCCGGAGATGAACTTTCTTCTGCGCAATCCGGATTTCACTACGGCCGTCCGAGTTGAGGGGATCATCAACGCGACGATCGGGGATGGCACGGCGATCGCGCGGAACCCGACGGTGGTGTCGGTGCGTATGCCCGAAAGTGATTCGGGGAGCCGGGTGGCGTTCATCAGCCAGATCGAGGGGTTGCTGGTCAGCCCGGATTCGTCGGCGCGGGTGGTCTACAACGAGCGGACGGGGACGATTGTGATGGGGGCGAACGTGCGGATTTCCACGTCGATCATCGCCCACGGGAGTTTGACTCTGAAGACTTCCGAGCCTTCAAGCACGGTTCTCATCCAGGATCGGGCGTACTGGGGGGCCTCGGACACGATCATCCAGGAGAGCGATCCCCAGGTTGAGGCCATCGAAGAAGAGGGGCAGTTCGGGGTTCTGGAAGAAGGGGTGACTATCGGGG
>JABMPG010000098.1 GCA_013203855.1 bacterium | reverse complement strand
TTTCCGCTCATTTCATCCGAAGCGCTCTATTCCGCGCTTTTCGCTCCTTGCCTGCGGAGCTCGCCCAGTTTCTCCCACGGCACGACGCCACATCGTCTCGCCCATTGGTCGTAGAGATCGATCAGTTCCCACCAGTAGGGAATGAAACTGATGTTGTAGAACGCGTTGAAGTCGACGACCGCTGCCTGACGGCCGTAGATTTGCTCTTTGAGAAAACTGTCCGCTTCCTTCTGGATCTGGACCAGGAGTTCGGGGCTGGGTTCCATGCGGTAGCGAGCCAAGAGGGGCGACCAGGACGGCGCCGTGTTGTAACCCATGCTTTGATAAACCTCACCGCCCGGCAGGGCAAATTCCCGCAGCCACGGGTTAACGCCGCCGAGTATGCTCTCGACGCCTTCCCAGTAGGACGTATCATAGAACTCGGTCGGCACGCTGAGCTGGCCGGTCAGGACGCGGGGGCGGGCCGCCCGTTCCTTTTCAATCTCCCCCGCTCGGATAACGGCTGGTCCCTTGCTGCGAAGAGTGAATTCGATGGTCGGGAGAGCGCGCTCGGCCCAGAAAGTCTCATCCCGCGCGAGAAGGGCGCCTTCGATGACCGCCAACGGAGCGCCCTGTTTGCCCATGGCCGGTGTTTCGATGTCGTAGAAGCCCTTGAGGTGCGGGTGCCAGCCGCCGTATTTCTCGTCCATCATCAAGTCCCTCATGTTGAAAACGGCGTCTGTGAGCGATCCGTGCAGAGGCTTGCGATAGTCAGTAACCTCGGCGATTTCCTCAGAGTAGTACTCGAGCGTCTGCTTCCAGTCGCCGGGATAGGCTAACAGGCGCCAAGCGACAGTCTTCTTCTCTCCTGCCTGCCATTTCGAACCTTCGGCGCCCATGACGGGGTTGAAAATACAAGGCTGGGCCTGTCCGCGGGCGTTGAGAAGGGAGAAGCCGTAGACCATGTTGTAGGCGTTGGGCCAGCGGTAGGGGAGGCGGTCCATTTCGGCGATCGCGGCAAAGCTCACGTCGCGGCCTTCAAAGCCCTCCGGCTTGACCTGGACGAGGACGAGAGGGTGAGGCGTGAGAGAGCTGGTAACCATGATCGGTTTTTCGGGCAGGCGCTGGAACTGGTAGAGGGGCGGGAGTTGGACGAATTTGACCTGGTCCTTTTCCCATGCGTCGAAGGCGCACATGCCAGCGGTATAGTACCCCGTGCGCAAGGGGGTTAGGGCCAGTTCAAAGCGAGCCTCTCGTTCCCCGGGCAGGAGGGACCAGGTGCCGACGATTGTGTTGACTGCGAAAATGCCCTGCTCGCCAATCACTTCGTAATCGACGACCACGGCCCGGGGGCCGGCCTGGCGGGCCGAGCGGGGGACCAGGCGGAGGGCCGGAGCGGCGTTAAAAGGGTTGTCGGTGGTGGGGGCGACGACGAGAGTCTCCCCGGAATCGCCGAGGGAAATCGGATCTGCGGTCGTGCTCCAGGTCGGGGTTTTCCCGAGATTGAAGTCTCCGGCGGGAGCGTAGAGGACAAAGAGCGTTTCCTTCTCGCCTCGGCCCGGGAGTTCCTTCCATGAGCCGTCGACCTGAAGTTCGGTGCTGCGGGAAATGAAGGGTCCGTCCTGCTCGGTGGTTCGTTTTTCGAAGACCAGGCGGGTGAGACCATTGTCCAGGACGGCCAGTTTCCGGGCGTCGGAATCGCTGAGAGCGACGGGCGCGAGAGATTCCATGTTGTCAGCTACCTTTCCGGTCGGGACGAGGTCGACCTCGGAGGTGGTGAGGAGAACGGCGTCGCATCGGCCGAAGAAGTTGGTCGTGTCATGCAGGCCGAGGGAATGCTCGCCCTTTTCGAGTTGGATCGTGCCTGCTTCCTGCCAAGCCCAGCCGTTCTGGCCGTGGTTGCCAGCTTCGTTGGCCAGTTGCTGGTCGTCAACGGTTACAGCGTAGCGTCGGGAACCGGGAATGGTGTCATAGTCTCGCGCCCGGACCCAGACGTGATAAAGACCGGCGCTGGCAATCGTGACGACCGTCCGCGCGTCCTGGGTCGGCCTGATCTCGGCCTGGTCGGGCTTCGATTCCGGTACGCCCTGGAGGTAGAGGATGTATCCGCCCATGGCGCCGCCGTCAGTGCTCTGCATCCAGTCACCGTGGGTCTCAAAGTCCTCGGCCTGGATGAGCAGAGCGCTGTCGCTGACGTTCTGCCGGATCTCGACCTGGCCGCGGATCGCTTTTTCCGGTCCGCATGCGGTCGCCAGAATGAGAATTGCCGCCAGTCCCAGTACCGTCGTGATCGCCTGAATGTTTCGCATGGTGTTTGCCTTTGTCATGGTGTGGATTTTGGCCGTTCCTTTTCGGTTTCGCGGAAAATCTCTTCTCTCATAGCGTTTCTGATCGACAAGAGCAACCAAATTGCGGGTCGAGGCTCAGGATTTTGAGTCGGGGGTTCGAAGGGGAAACCGGGCGGCTCCGTCGAACCCAGGGCGACGCCACGCTTGCCCTGGGTTCCGAATCCTCGCGCTTTCATCGCCTTGGCTTCGGTGACCCTCCGGAGTCGATTTCAGTTCGGGAAGACGAGCATGAGGTTCACGGGATCGGGGAAGTCTGCGTGGTCGCAACTGGGGAAGAAGCCGCTCTTCGCGGCCGTTGGCAGGAGGCGCTCGAACTCGGCCCGCTTGCCCGTCGATTTATCCTCCTCGAGGATCTCGGTCCCCAGGATGTCGGTCGGCATCAGGTCGGGCGTGAACTGAATACCATTGAACTTCAGGTCGAGCAGGTCCCTCAGGCATCGCACGATCAGGGTCTTCGCCAGTCCCGGCACGCCGGTCAGCAGGCAATGTCCGCCCGACAGAAGCGCGGTGAGGATCAGGTCGATGACATCCTTCTGCCCCACGATCGCGCGGGCCATCTCGACCGTGATCCGCTGCCGGAACTCGGCGACTTCCTGAACCACCGCCTCGTCAATCCGGCCCTTCGCCTCCAAAGTTTCCGTCTGAGGGTTCATAATAGGACCTTTCTATTCCATTATCTCGTGTGCTTCCGTTTCCCCCGTCCTCAGCCCTCGCAGAGGGCGGTGGTTTTGAAGCCACGGGCGCGAGCCCGTGGACCCGGCGGTTCCACATAGTTGAGCCCCCGCAGGGGGCGACGCATCATTCCCTTTCAGTCGAGATAATGG
>JABMPG010000097.1 GCA_013203855.1 bacterium | reverse complement strand
TCACCCCGTTCATGGGCGTGCGGATTTCGTGACTGACATTGGTGAGAAATTCCGTCTTGGCCACGCTGGCCAACTCGGCCTTCATAGCCATGTGGTTGGCATGCTCGACGGCCGACTCCAACTGACGATTCGTCCCCGCCAACTCCTGATTGGCTTCTTCCGTCTCCCTTCTCGCCTGCGCCAACTCGGTGACGTCGACAAAAGACTCCAGACCCCCGGTCACGTTTCCCAGACTGTCCCGGGTCGTGTTCGCGTTGCGAATCACGGTCAGAAGCCGCCCATCCTTCGTGCGCACAGTGCTCTGGCGCTTGAAGATGGGGGCCGACTCTCCCGGCATAAACCTGACTTCGGAATCTGTCACCGAGTCAGGATACAGCAGGCTGGAGGGTTCCCCGATGATATCGGCCGGGGTGTAGCCAGTGATAGAAGCAAACTCGTCATTGATGCCTACTATCCGGGACTCGTCATCCGTCGTAAAAACAGCGGTGGCGGCCGTGTCGAGCATCTGCTGCTGAAATTCACTCGACCGCCGCAGCGCCTCCTGGATCCGCTTGCTCTCGGTGACGTTTTCGAAGCCGAGGAGTTGCAGCGACTCACCGGGAAAATTCAGACAACAGGTGGAAAGCCGAACATGGGCATTTCTCCTCGGAGCAGGACCCACCTCCACAGTGAATTCGATATTGTGATGTTCCTCGCCCGTCCGGAAGGTTTCTTCGATAGAGCCGCAGATCGGACAGGACCGACATGTTTCCTCAGAACACTCACCGACGTGCCCGCACGACATGACTTCTCCGATGTGCCGCCCGCACAGTTCCTCCGCCGAAATCGCCACAAACTGGACAACCGCCTCGTTCGCTTTTCGTACCCGCTGCTGTCGGTCCACCACGACCATCATTAGAGGCGCACTCTCGAAAATGGCCGACAGTTCCGTCTGGCTCTCGTGCATGTCAGAATTCCGGCTGGATGAGATTTCAGCGCGAGACGAGAGAAAGGAAGCTACGAAAGCCTCCCGGATCAAATACCTATTCCGGACTTCCGGACTCCGCCGACTCATCTCGCACTTTTTCGACGGCCTCTTCGACCGTGCCCGCAATCGGCACGATCTGATCCACCGAAGTCAAGCGCAGCAACTGCATCACCGGCTCGGTGGGCGCGGCCAACACAAAATGCTTATCGGAATCTCGGAAGCGGCGGATTACCTGAACCAGCGTTCCCAAACCGGAACTGTCCATAAAGTCAACGGCGGCAATATCCAAGATGACGTCTTCTTCGCACGATTTGAGCGAGGGAAGGTCCGCCAGATCTCCACGGGAGGACACATCCAGGTTACCGGTGGCTTTAAGCAGGATGCCCCAACTCGTCTTCTCACGAATGATTTCCATATGCGCCTCATTCCTGAAATCTCGGTTTGGTGTCTCAGACCGCCAGCCTGAGCGGTTTCGGATCATCAAAACCGCGAATTCTACTGAACAAGGGATTCAGAGTCAAACGAAAAATACCGACCGCTCAGATAGGACCGAGACTAAATCCCGGCGTTACCCCAAGCCCTGTCAGGATTTCTTCCTCTCTTTGTCCACCTTCTTCTTGTACATCTTCCCAAGACAGTCCTCGATATCCCGACGAATCTTCGTCTTCGAATCCTCCGTGACAAAAAGAATCTCATCGATGAGAAAAGTCATGGCTTGCTCCATGATCTCCTTCTCTTTCCCCTTCAAATCGTCGGTTTCGTCGAGAATATACAACTCCCGAAGGAGCTTGCAGATCTTGATCGGATCGCCGCTCTTGATAATCTCGCGATAGTTGAGATACATCTGCCGGGCATCCCCACGGGAGGGGGAAACAGGCATTTTAAGCAGAGCATGAATCTTCTTGACGTCCTCATGGCTCATGGGCTTGCGGATCCCCCGCTTCGGCACCTGAGAGCGCGGAACCAGAACACGGGCCTTGCCCGACACAAAAATGAAGTACTCTTCCGTGGTATTGTCGATGGTCATGGTGCGAACACCTTCCACCTGACAAATACCGATGGTGGGCTCCACCACAGTATCGCCTACAGTAAAGTTCAGGTCCGCTTTAATCTCTGCCGATTTGGACATCCCATTCTCCCCGTTGGGCCGCGCCAACGGGCTTCCGCCCCGCGCGCACCCCTCTGTTGGCTCGCCGCTTCAACCATCCGGCGGCAGGTTCCCTTCTGATCTTCAAGGGATTGTATGAAACGTATAACCACCCTGCCCCGGGATAAGGCACTCGGATGCAAGACTATGTCAGTTTCCCAAAAAACGTCGGAAATGTCAAGAAAACATTGCCCCAGTCAAATTCCCACGCCATAGGCCCCACCACTTCTCACCCCACACCATGCCCTATTCGCCGCCCATCGCCCACGACATCAATCAACCGGCAGGCGAACCAGACCACCCCTGGCACCATATAAACCAGAAACCGAGGGTACAGATACGGCAGAAAGAGCGGCAAAGACGCGCCCAGAAGCCAGAAAAGAAAAAACATATCGCCACGGGTCGGTCGAATGGCTGCCCGCATTAATCCGCCCAACATCAACCCTATAGATACCCCGAACGCCGCCCAGAGCGCCCCCAGAATCCCGCTCAGGGTCCCCCCCTGCAGGTAACCTGTGAGCAGACTCTCAGACTGCAGGTGCTGGGCGAAATTCGCCGGAATCTCCCGCAAACCGCCACCAAGCACGGTCCCGAAATAGACCAGAGGCAGAAAAGACGCAGCCACCCAATAGACAAGACACGAAACCACCCCTGCCCTCCTGAAAGACCGGTCCCGAAAAACCAGAAAAACCTGAAACGCCAGAACAGTCAGAACAAGCGCGACAGCGCTCTCCTTGAAAAGAAACGCCAGCCCCATCGCCACCCCCGCCCCAACCCAGCGAATTCGAACTGCCGGAACCCGCATCGCCCCCACAAAAGCCAACCCCGCCAAGAGATAGACAGCCCAAGTCGCCGAAAGCGTGATCGGACTGACAAGGCCGGTGCCCAATATTCGTCGGAACAGCCATCCCGCCATCACGACCGCCAGCAAGCCCCGCCAGATCGACAACCTACCGCCCGGAAAGGCCAAAACCAGCCGACCCACGATCAGTATCCCCAAAGCGGCCAGAACCAAACTCACCAGCGTCGCCTCCGGATAGACGCGTCCCAATCCCCCTCCCGGCCGGTCGAAAGTATAGAAAAGCCGCTGGATCGAATCGGAGTAGGTATAGCTTACCACCTCAAGATCGTAAGACAATCCCGCCTGCAGCGGCAGCATGAGCGCCACGAAGCCCGGTCGGACCCGGCTTCGGAAAAACAGATCCTCCGTGTCAAAACGCCGCAGCGCCAGAAGGCGCACGTTCGACAGAGCCCATCGATCATCGTGAGGCTTGGGCCATCGCCAATTCGCCTTCGAAGCGACAACTCCCACGCTCAGCAAAAGCACCAGAATCAGAAGAACCCGGACTCTCGTCGGCCAACGATGGTTCCCAGCTAGGCGGAAGACCCCCAGACCGGCCGGAAGGGCGTATCCCAGCACCATCCACCAAAGAACGAAGCACGTCACCGAGAAAAAAAGGCCAGAGACCACATCGACGGACGGCACAGATTTCCCCTCAAACGAAACCTCGACACTCTCTATGACCGGCACGGCTTCGACGCGGGAT
>JABMPG010000096.1 GCA_013203855.1 bacterium | reverse complement strand
TCAGGTGCTTTTTTTCGATGGCCCTCTGCACCGTCACCCGCATCTCATGCACGTCGAAAGGCTTGGTGAAAAAATCGTAAGCCCCCTCCCGGAGCGCCTCAAGGGCATAGTCCGGACAGTCATGGCCAGTGATCATCAGGCAGATCAGATCCGGGTGCCACTGACGCGCCTGGCGGAGAATGTCGATCCCGTTCACGCCCGGCAGATTGATGTCAAGAATGGCGAGTTCGAATGTCCGCGCCCGCAGATGCTCAAGCGCCTTTTCGCCCGTTTCCGCCAGCAGCACCTCATACCCCTGGCGGCGCAGCAGTTCTTCGAGGACGAACCGGATCCCCTCCTCGTCGTCGGCGACGAGAATGGAGATAGCATCGGCCTTCTCCGTCACGGGAGATTGTTGGTTCTGAAGATCGGCTTGAGCAGCTGGCATGGAAGACCTCACCCTGAGATTTTCGGCTGTACCGCACGGAAGATGAACCGAAAACACACCGAGTCGGGGCGAGCATCCACGGCCAGATGGCCCCGATTCTGCGAAAGCACCTGATAGCTGATGGCCAGCCCCAGCCCGCTGCCGCCCGCCTTGGTCGAGAAAAAGGGCTCGAAAATCCGCCCCTGATTCTCCTCAGAAACCGTCGATCCCGTATTCTCGATTTCCAGTATGGCTGGCCCCAGAGGCCCTTTTACCGAACCTGTCTCACTCGGATCGGAGGGGAGATCAGAGAGAGTCCGCAGGATCAGCGTGGCGCCTTCGGGCATGTTCTCGAAGGCGTTGACAATGACATTGGAGATGGCCCGGGTCATTCGGTCGCTCTGAACCAACACCCGAGGAAGATCCAAATCGAAATCCTCCACCACCCGCTTGCCTTCCCGCACATTCTCGCTCAGTTCCTGCTCGGCCCAGGCTCTCGCCCGACGGGCCAGATCGTTCAGGTCATTCGCCTCGGGCTGGCCGGCCGGACTGTGAGAGAAATCGTAAAGCTCTCGCATCAGCCGATCCAGACGATTCGCCTCATGTTCCATCCGGCGCACATAGGGCTGACAGTCCTGCCGGTCCGCCACCATCTCCCCCAGCAACTGGGCAGTGCCTTTCAGCGCCGCCAGAGGATTCCGCAGCTCTTGGGAAAGCCCATAGGTGAAGGTGCCCAGAGCGGCAAGCTGGTCGGTCCGATTGAAAAGATCCTTGAGATTCTCAGCCTCCGAAGCGTCCCGAAAGTTGACCAGCACCGCCGACGGCAGGTTTCGTTCATCCCGGAGAACCGAAGCCGACACGGCCAAGGGAACGCGACCGTTGCGCCCCGCCTCCAACTGCGCCTCCCGGGGAAGAGCCTCGGTCTCCTTCACCTGTTCCAGGCACCACTCCAGAAATTCCGGCGCCAGATCGGGCGAACCGTTCCGCACCTCGTCGATCGTCTTGCCGATCAGCGCCTCCCGCCCCGCTCCCAGCAACTCCAGGCCATAGCCGTTGATGGTCGTGATCTTCCCGCGGACGTTCACCATCATACTACCCATGTGGATGCCCTCGCTCAGGAACGCCTCGCGCTGCTCCGCCATGGAATTGATGAAATCCACCATGGAATTGAAGGTCCGGCCCAGTTGAGCCACCTCGAAAAGACTGTCGCGAAGATCGATGGTGGGCCGGATATCGCCTCGGGTGATCGTAGCCGCGGCATCGGCCAGCATCCGAATCGGCCGCAGAAGCGTCCACACCAGCACCAACGAAATCCCCACGGCGATGATCGAAAACACCACCAGAACCGCGATCACCTCAATCAGGAAAGTTCCCGCGTGAACCTGCAGGTCCCGCACCGCCTGGGACGAGGCCGCCGGGGGCTCGATCGCGTTGATCCGCTCCACCAGGCTCAGCCCGATCAGATAATATGCCAGCCCCATCCCGATCACCACCAGCAGCATGAGGGCTGGCACGGAAATCATCATCCGCACGTCCGTCCGTTTCGGGGGATGCATCCCGCGACGCGCGTGGAAACGATGAGCGATGGGTTGTTCGGAAGGGCGAGGCATTCGGAGATCCGAGTCGAGACAATTGGCAATCTTCGCCATCCTGCGGGCAGATGGTCTCGTTTCCCTATATATATCGGACGGAACATCGCCGGACAATCAGCAATTTCTTGCAGAAACCTGGCAATCTTCACTATAGTCCCCTGAAAGCGCGGCCTCGTGCCGACCCGGGAGGCGCCCCATGGAATCCCGTTGGCGGCCCAGTTTCGGCGGCGATATCAACCTCGCCCCCCTGCTGGACGTCATCTTCTGCCTGCTCTTTTTCTTCATCCTGGCCACCAGCATCCGTCAACAGCGCGAGGCCATTGAGGTCGCCCTGCCCCGGACCGAGCAGTCCGCCCAGCGCATCCAGCCCCCCGACCGCCTCGAAGTCTGGATCACCCGCGAAAACGAGATTCTGTTCGAAGACCGGAAAGTCACCCCGGATGAACTCGCCGTCGCCCTCGAAAAAGCCCGCGCCCAACACCGCGAACCCGACAGCCAGGTCATCATCCGCACCGACGGACGTGCCGACGTCCAGACATTCGTCAATGTCTCCGACGCCTGCGCCCGCGCCGGCCTTGAAGCCGCCCTCATGGAAACCCGGCCCGACACCGAAACCCCGCCCAATCCCTGAATCGGAGCAATCATGACCGACCCCGCCACTCGCTCAACCGAAAAATCCCGCAATATCGGACCGCTGGCCGAAGACACCATGCAGATCCGCGTCACCTATCGCGACACCGATCAGATGGGCTACGTCTATTACGCGAACTACCTCGTCTACTTCGAAATGGCCCGGACCGAGCTCCTGCGCAACCTGGGCAGCACCTATCGAGAATGCGAGGAAAAGGGAGTCTTCCTCCCCGTCATCGAAGCCAGCTGCCGCTATCACGCCCCGGCCCGGTATGACGACCTCATCGAAATCCGCGCCAAGGTGACCCGCTGGACCCGCGCCGCCCTCGACTTTGACTACGAATGCCGACGAACCTCTGACAGAACCCTCCTCGCCGCCGGAACCACCCGCCACGCCTTCACCAGCAAAGAAGGCCGCATCATCCGAGCCGGAGACAAAATCCTCCCCGGGTGCTGATCCGCAGATTCAGTTGTGCCACACATGCCCCGTTTTCTGGCTACCCGTCGCGCCTCTTCGGCGCCCGCGCCAGCGTCAGAACCTGAACCGACTCCGCCCCCGCCGCCTTCAGAATCCGGGCGCACTCGTTCACCGTGCTCCCGCTGGTAAAAATGTCGTCCACCAACCCGATCCGACGGCCCTCCACATTCGCGGGCGCAGGAGCCGTGAAAGCGCCAAGAATATTCTCGCGACGCCGTTCGTCAGGCAAAAGCGCCTGACGCT
>JABMPG010000095.1 GCA_013203855.1 bacterium | reverse complement strand
GAATTATGCGAATTCTGATAGCCGACGACGAACCGACCAGCCGGCGGATGCTGCAGCGGATGCTGGAGAAATGGGGCCATGAGGTCCTAACCGCCGAGGATGGGGAACTGGCTTGGGGCATCATGCAGCAGGAGGTTCCGCCTGATCTGGTGATCATGGATTGGATGATGCCGGGGCTCGACGGCACCGAAATCTGCCAGAAAATCCGCTCCAGCGACTTGATCAAGGGCGCCTATGTCATCATGCTGTCGATCCGATCCGACGAAGAGGACGTGATCGAGGGGCTTTCCGCCGGGGCCGACGACTATGTGAAGAAGCCATACAGCCCGGCGGAGTTGCGGGCCCGCATCCAGGTGGGGGAGCGGGTGCTGAAACTGCGCGGAGATCTGGAGAATCGCGTGGGCGAGCTCGAGGAAGCCCTGTCGAAGATCCAGACACTGGAGGGCATTCTGCCTATCTGTTCCTACTGCAAACGCATCCGAAACGATCGGGAGTATTGGGAGCAGGTCGAGAGTTACCTGTCCGAGCATATCGGCGCGACTTTCACGCACGGCATCTGTCCGGAATGCTACGACTCCTACGTCAAGCCGTCTATCGAGCGGGTCAGGCATCAGGAAAAGCGGCTCGAAATCGTGAAGCGTCGCAATGGCGAAGAAGAGAGTAGCCAGTAGCCAAGTAGCCGACATTGGCGATTCGTCCGGGGCAGGGACACCTCCAAACGGATATTCGAGGCATTACGAAGTTCTTGGTTCCGCGACAAGCAGAGCCGGAAGTTCTCGTCTTCCGTTGCGTTCCGGGAGATTGGGGGGTAGGGTTGACTCAGGTTTGAGACAGGGGTCAGGCGACCCCATCGGTGGCTGTCTGAACATCACAAGTTCCATTCTTTTGGCATGCCCGCAAGACTGGAAGCAACTGCCCCATGACTATTCAGCGCCCTTCGAGTGTCCGTCCGGCTTTGTTACTCACGGTATTCCTGGCGGCGATGATTCTGGGGCCTTGGGGGACGGTTTTCACGCGGCCCGGCGACAACCGGATCGAGGTCCGGGTGGCGGCTCTCCGCAATTTTCCCCCCCATTATTCCTTGGACGACCACGGCCGACCGGCGGGTTTTGCCATCGACGTGATGGACAAGATCGCCCCCCCGGCGGGCCTGGCCGTTCAGTATGTGGTGTGCGACACATGGTCGGAGGTGATGGAGGGGCTGGCCGCCGGAGAGATCGATATTATTCCGAATCTGGGGGTCACGGAAGAGCGGCAGGCCGAACTGGCCTTCACAGCCCCCTATGAGACTTTCAACACGGTGATTTTCGTGCGTTCCTCGACGGGGGACATCCACGGGCAGCGGGATCTGGAGGGCCGGAGAGTCGCGGCGGTTCGGACGAATGTGGCTCTGTCGGCGCTACGAAGTCATGGTCTGGATCCAGTCGTCTACGAAAAGCCGGAAACGGCGCTTTTCGCCCTGCTTTCAGGCGAGGTAGACGCGGTGGTTTACCCGGAACCGATCTTCCTGCGGCTGGCGTGGCAGTCGGGCCTCAGCGACCGGATCAAGGCGGTGGGACCGCCCTTGACGGAGGTCAAGAGGGCCATGGCGGCGCCCCGGAGCAGACAGGATCTTCGGGCGCGTCTGGATCTGGCGGTTTCCGATTTTCTGGCTTCGCCCGAATATGGCGCAGTCTATGGAAAATGGTTCGGTCAGGCCCAGCCATTCTGGACCGCCTATCGCGTCTTTCTGCTCATGTCGCTGATCCTGGTCGTGCTGGTAATCCTGTCTCTGCTCTGGCTGTACCGCCATCAGTTGCGCTCCAATCGAGAATTGCGTTGGATTCTGGAGGTCCGGCGGATGGACGCGCAGCGCCTGCAAGAGATGCGGGATATCCTGGCGAGCCTGGTGGATCACATCGATGCGATCGTATGGGTCTACTCCTATCAGGAAAGGCGCCTGGTATACGTTTCCCAGGCGTATGAGCGGATTGTCCAGCGGAGTCTGGAGTATGCAATACGAGAGCCGCTCGATTTCTGCGAGGCGGCGCATCCGGCGGACCGGGACAGAGTAGAGCAGACGCTTTTCCCTTTTCTGATCCGAAACGAACCGACGGAGTTCGACATCGAGTTTCGGATCATCCGACCCGATGGCAGCATTTGCTGGCTTCGCGATCGTGCCTTCCCGTCATACGATTCGGACGGTCGGATCCATCAACTGATCGGGCTGGCGGAGGACATCACACGGCATAAGGACCAACAGGAGAGATTGGATCGCGCGCGTCAGACTCAGGAGCAGATTCTGAACAATCTGGAGGATGCGGTCTTTCTGGTCCGGCCGGAAGACCGAAGAATCCTCCTGTGCAATCGGGCTGTCGAGAGGGTCTTTGGATATCGTCCCGATGAATTGGTGGGGGAAAGCACCGAGATCCTGTACCGCGACAGAGCTTCGTTCGAAGAACTGGGCCGGCTCATCTATCCCGTCCTGGGCATGAAGGGAATTTCCCGCACGGAATGGGAGATGAAGCGCTGCGACGGACGGCCCATCCAGACCGAGATCACCGTCTCGGAGATATCCGGAGATCAGGGGTGGACGGGTGGCGTTCTGTGCGTGATCCGGGACGTGACCCGACTCCGGGAAACGGAGGAGCAGCGACGGCTTCTGGCGGCGGCGGTCGAACAGGCTCACGACTCCGTGGCGATCACCGACTCCGAGGGGCGCATCCAGTACGCCAATCGCCGGTATGTGGAGATGTTGGGAGTGAAGGACGAGGAAGTTCCGGGAACGCGACCGCCTGTCTTCCGCGCGGACTTTCTGTCGCCCGAGAGGGCCGCTCAGATGTGGCGGGAGGTCCGGGAAGGGCGCAGTTGGGTGTCGCGGCTGGACTGGCGCGATCGGACGGGCAAAGAATACGTGGAAGATGTGAGCGTTCTGCCCATTCGAAACTCGCGGGACGACGTGACTCATCTGCTGGTGATGAAACATGACGTGACGCAGCAAGTGCGGGTGGAGCGGGACTTGCAGCATTCGCGGAAAATGGAGGCAGTGGGACAGTTGGCGGGCGGAATCGCCCATGATTTCAACAATCTCCTGCAGGCGATTCTGGGATACGCGGACCTCGCGATCCAGGGGCTTTCCGCCGACCAGGATCTGTACGAAGACCTGCGCCAGATCTACAATTCGGCCGAAAAGGCCACCCAGCTCACGCGGCAGCTGCTCGTGTTCGGCCGGCGGCAGACCTTGCGCCCGCGATATCTCGACCTGGCGGGCCTCGTGCTGGAGTTTGCCGGCATGATCCGCCGCCTGATCCAAGAGCATATCGAGGTGCGCGTTCAGGCCAACCCGGACGCCGGAACCATCCATGCGGATCCAGGGCAGATCGAACAGATCCTGATGAACCTCTGCGTGAACTCGCGGGATGCCATGCCCGCCGGCGGGACGATCACGATTACCGTGGAACCCTTTTTCATTGACGAATCCCACGGCGAGATCTGCCCGGGAAGCGAGCCGGGACCCCACGTGCGCCTGTCGGTGGCCGACACGGGCGAAGGCATTCCGCCCGACCTCAAAGAGCGGATCTTCGAGCCCTTTTTCACGACCAAGCCGGAGG
>JABMPG010000094.1 GCA_013203855.1 bacterium | reverse complement strand
CCTCTGACCAGACTCCGGGGGGGCGTGGTTGAGTTTCACCGTATCGTGTCATGATTGACAGAGATCCAGGCGGGCGTGCAAATCAGATTCTGCGGCAGGTTGATTGTTTTATGGAAAACAAGCGATCCGAGACGACGCAAGACCCCGTGGAGAATGGTTACAGGCGCATTCTCGACCTCGCTCCCAGTTGGGAGTACCTCCGAAGACGCGACGGCAGTTTCATCTACGTGTCCCCGGGCTGCGAGCAGATTACCGGTCACCTGGTCGCCGAATTTATCGACGATCCGGCCCTTTACCTCCGGATCGTGCACCCGGATGATCGCGCCCGCGTGGCGGACCACCTCGCGGGGCAGGTGAGTCGGGAGGAGGTCCAGCATCTCGAGTACAGGATTATCCGCCGCGACGGTCAGGAAAGATGGATTTCCCATCTCTGCCGGCACCTGTACACGGGTGAAAGAGACGTCCTCCAGTGCCGGGGCTCGAACCGGGACATCACGGATCTGAAAAACCAGCGGGAGTTGGTCCGCGCCAAAGAAAAGCATTACCGCAGTTTCTTCCATGACAACCTCGATGCGGTCTTCTCCGTGGATGCTATCGGACGTTTCACTGAGGTCAATCCGGTGGCCGAAAGTCTGTTCGGATTCTTTGCCGAGGAACTCCTCGGGATGTCCTTCATGCAGATCTGCGCCCCGGATCAACTGGAGTCGACCGCGCGCCATTTCCGCAATTCCCTGACAGGAGAATTCCGGGATCTGGAAACCGCCGTGATCCGCCGGGATGGGCGTCGGGTAGACCTGTACCTGACCGGATCGCCGATCCGTTCGAACGGGCGCATCAGCGGCCTGTTCGTCGTCGCCAAGGATATCAGCAGTCTCAGGCAGACCGAAAATGACCTGCGGAGAGACAAGGACGAGATTGAAGCCAGGGTGCGTAGTCGCACCGCCGAACTGCAGGAACGGGCGCAGCAACTGGCCCGGCTGGCATCGGAACTTACCCTTGCCGAACAACGGGAGCGGCGCCGCCTCGCGCAAGTCCTGCACGATCATCTCCAACAACTTCTGGTAGGCGCCAAACTGGGACTGCAGGTTCTCGGCAAGCGCACCCGCGGCGACCAGCAAAAGGAAGCGATCCAGCAGATCGCCGGGCTGTTGGAGGAAGCGATCAGATCCTCCCGGTCCCTTACCGTCGAACTCAGCCCGCCCGTCCTGCACGAGGCCGGTCTGGTCGCCGGGCTGGAATGGCTGTCATGCTGGACGGAGGAGAAGCATGGTCTCCCCGTGAGAATCGAAGGAGAGGAAGGGCTCAGCGCCGGACGCGAAGACCTGAACATTCTCCTCTTCGAGTCCGTGCGGGAACTCTTGTTCAACGCGGTCAAGCACGCCCATGCCACCTGCGTCGTCGTGTGCCTGGATCGAGTGAGCGACATTTTCGTGCGAATTCAGGTCATCGATGATGGCGTCGGTTTCGATCCCGCGAATCTCCGTTCGCGAGGCGGCGGCTTCACGGTCGGATTCGGCCTTCTCAGCATCCAGGAACGTCTCAACCTCCTGGGCGGGCGCCTGGAGATCGAAAGTGCTCCCGGCAAAGGCTCGACCTTCAGCGTCATCGCCCCGATTCAGCCTCGTACAGCGCCCGAGACTTCGTGAGAGTCGGCCTCCTCCCGCAAAGAGGCCGCCGCTGAACCGCTGATCCGCGTCCTGCTGGTCGATGACCATGTCGTGATGCGCCAGCGCCTGGCTGGCCAAGAGCGGAAACCCGGAAATCCTCGTCCGCGAAATCCGGGCGGTCCGGAGCCAGCCTCCATCCGGAGTCGGCCCCCGGACGGACGGTCCAAACTTCAGAGCCCGGAGAGGCCCGGGGATTTTTTCAAGTGCGCAAAGCTGGCTCCCGGCAGCCGGCCCCAAAGCCACTCAAACCCGATGGCGGGAAAAATGCTTTGCTTTCAACCTGCGAAAAGGCCAGAATGCAGCAGTCTGAGTCAGATCAGAACGTCGTAGCGGCAGGGCGGTGATCGGACAAAGCTGGTTGCCCCCGGCAGGTTGATGAAAGGAATCAGAATGATGAAGCAGCAAACCCTGGAGATCGAGGTCCCCAGGCAGGCGGCCAGCCGTGGCTCATCCGGCTTCAAACCCCTGTTTGACAACTTCTTCTCCTCCCAACGTCCCCTGTTCAATCTCTCCGAAAGACTGTGGAACCCCCCTTCGGACGTCTATGAAACCTCCGACAGCATCATCATCAAGATGGAGATCGCCGGAGCGCCCCAGCAGCATCTTCAAATCACGGCGGACAACAATTTCCTGATCATCCGTGGGCGTCGCGATGAGGACGCCACCCTTCCCAAGGAAAACTACCACCTGATGGAAATTCATTACGGCTGTTTTCAAAGGGTCTTTGCCATGCCCTTCCACTTGGATGCCGAAGACATCAACGCCCAGTACAACAACGGCTTTCTCATCGTTACCGTCGCAAAGCGCCAACCCCAGAAGCACCACATCTCCGTCGAAGTTGTCGATCAGTCCGAATAGGAAGAATCACCCGACATGCCAGAAGAGTCCAAGATCGAAATCCCCCATACCCCCCTGGATCTGGCCGGCTCCACCGAAGCCCTCCAGGACATTGTCATTCCCGAATCCCTGCCCCTGCTCGGGCTGGACAATTTCGTCCTGTTCCCTTTCATGATCGCCCCCATGATCGTCGGGCAGGAAAACACCAAGAAGAAGATCGACGACGCCCTGCGAGGGGAGCGCCTGGTCGGAGTCTTTCTCAAGAAGAACTCCGGGGGGCCCGAAGCTTTTCAGAATCTCTATCAGGTGGGAACCCTCGCCGTCATTCTGAAAATGCTCCGTATGCCCGACGGATCGGTCCGACTCCTCCTTCACGGCGTCGAACGCATCCAGATCGCCGAGGTCATTGAGGAAACTCCCTATCTCAGGGCCCGCACCGAAAAACTCATCGAAACCGACCAGGACACACTCTCCGTCACGGCCATGATGCGTAACGTCCAGCAGCAGATGATGCACATCATGGAGATCGGCAACCTCCCCAGCGATCTGGGCGCCGCCGTGCAGGAAATGCACGACCCCGGCCGCCTCGCGGATCTGGCCGTCTCCCACCTCCAGGTCAAGATCGAAGAACGACAGGAAATGCTGGAAACGGTCAGTATCGAAAGACGTCTGGAACGCGTCATTGAGATACTCAGCCGCGAGATCAGCCTTCTCGAACTCGGCTCGGAAATCCAGACCAAGGTCACCAGCAAACTCGAGAAGCGCCAGCGCGAGTACATGCTGCGCGAACAGATGAAGACTATTCAGAAGGAACTCGGAGAGGCCGAGGATCAGAATCCCGAACTGGCCGAACTCCGCTTGGCCATCGAAAAAGCCGATCTCCCCGATCACGCCCGCAAAACCACCGAAAAGGAACTCTCCCGGCTCGAAATAATGCACCCCTCCTCGCCGGAGTATTCCGTCGCCCGCACATATGTCGACTGGATTGTGTCCCTCCCCTGGAACAAGAGCAGCGAGGATAGCATCGACATCGAGGCGGCCAAGCGCGTTCTCGATGAAGACCACTACGACCTGGAGGAAGTCAAGGAGCGCATTCTCGAGCATCTGGCGGTAATCAAACTCAAACAGCGCATCCGCGGTCCCATCCTCTGCTTCGTCGGCCCTCCCGGAGTGGGAAAGACCTCCCTGGGACGATCCATCGCGCGAGCCATGGGCCGCAAATTCCACCGAATGAGCCTCGGCGGCATGCGCGACGAGGCCGAAATCCGCGGCCACCGACGCACCTATATTGGTTCCATGCCCGGCCGGATCATCAAGGCCATCAAGGATGCCGAGACCAACAACCCCCTCATCATGCTCGACGAGGTGGACAAGATCGG
>JABMPG010000093.1 GCA_013203855.1 bacterium | reverse complement strand
GTGCATCACGAGGGTGGGCGAATCGGCGCCGGGTTCATCGGTCTTTTTCTGTCTCCACACCGCCTCCCACGCAAGGCCGTCCGGGTCGCTTTCGAGGGCGGCGAAGAACAGCGGCGGCTCAGTTACGCAGGGACGCTCGTCCGTCCGGACCCGGACTGTCGCGCCGCGCCATTCTGCGGGCAGGCTGAGCCGGGTCCGCTCGCCCACCATGGCAAGACCGTCCGCTCCCAAGGAGTCGGCCCCCGTGCGCCAGACCCGTTCGTGAACCAGTTCGATCCGGCCTGTGTTCTCGGGGTTTTCGCCGGGAGGCTCGGCGGCCCGCAGGAGTTCGGGATGGCGGCGTTCGGCCTCGCGTCTGGCCCCTTCGGCGGCGCGGGTCTTGCGACCGTCCGACCAGGGGCCCAGCGCGTGGCGCAGTCTCTCGACTGCCTCGTCGCGCCGTCCCAGTTCCCACAGCCATTCGGCCAGGAGGATCTCCAGGCGAACGGACTGCGGATCGTTGGCGTTCTTTTCGACATACTCTTCGAGGACGACGGGTTGCGGCAGGGGACGGGTCCGGATGGCCGCCAGCACGAGGCGGTTCAGAGCGCGTGGGTTCGGGTCGAGTTGCACGACTTTCTCGATCCAGGCGAAAGCCGCATGGGGATCGTGCAGCCTCTGGTCTTCCACGTTGGCCAGCCAGTCCAGAATCCGGACGCGCAGATCGGAGGGAAGTTCTTTGTCGGAGAGGAGACGGATCGCTTCATCGCGGGCCTGGGTCCAGATTTCCGGGCGGGAAGCCGTCGGCTCGAGACGGTAGCGCATTTCTTCGAAACGAGCCCGACGGCGGAGGATCGGATCGACCGATTCGTCATCCCGCAGACGCCGGCACGTCTCGGCGGCGAGGGCATAGCGGGCTTCTTCCTCCGGCTCCAAGGCGAATCGCCGCCCCAGGCCTCCGCGGCCGATGCCCGAGTAACGCTCGAGGATCTCAAAAACTTGGGGATTGGCCGGGAAATGCTCCAGGACGGCCTGGACGAAAAGGAAGGGCGTATTGCCCTGGGGTTGCTTCATCAGTCCAAGGGTTCGCGCCACCAGGGCTTCTCCCTTGCCGGACAGACACGCTGCCTGCAAGTGCGCAGCGAGCGCGAGGCGGGTTTCGCCGCGCGAGAGATGATACTCGCCCAGCCTGCGATATTCCTCCGGATCGTCGGGATGCTCGCACAAGGCGGTCTGAATCTCGTCGAGGCGGGCGGCTTCGATATCGGAGAGGTCGAACTGGCCCTGAAAGCGCTCACAGAGCTTCTCCACCAACTCCCGCTTGCGGTCCTGCGCCAGTTTCGTCTCTTCGATTCTCGCGAGGACGGCGTGGAAGGTCTCCTCGGCCTGATCGCGCTTCTGCTGGGCGAGGAGGGCCTCCACCAGGTTTTCGGCGTGTTTGGCATTGCCTGGTTGAAGGCGCACGAGTTCTTCGAAGAGGACTTGCGCGCGGCTGTGACGGCCTTCGCGAAGCAGACCGACGGCCAGATCCTGAAGGAGGAAGGGGTTGCCCGGCATGCGCTGTTGCGCCCTGTCGAGATGGGCCAGGGCGCGCTCGTTCTCGCCCCGACGCCAGAGGACCCGCGCGAGATCGCGGTTGGCCTGAATGTCTTCGGGCCGAATTTCCATCGCCTTTTCCAGGTAGGCCAGCGCCGGATCGAGTTCGCCTGCATCGAGGCTTTCCCGTCCCGCCTTGAGGTAGAAAAGTCCCACGGACAGCCTGCGGGCTTCGGACGGCTGGACTTTCAACAGGTTGCTCTGACGGTCGGCCGCCTCGTCGAAGCGATCCGCCTTGAGCCAGGCAGTCGCCAGCTCCTGGAGGAATGCGCGGCCGTAGGGTTTCTTGTCGGGATTCTTCGCAAAGAAATCGACGAAAAGTTCCACTCCAGACTCTCCGGCCTCGATCGCCTCCTCCGTCCGTCCCGCCTTGTTCAGGCACGCCACGAGGCTGTCGATGATGTTCAGGTCGTCAGGGCGGGCCTCGTAGAGCATTTCGAGTATCTCGAGGGCCTTCTCATGCTCTCCGGCTTTCATGTCGCGGCGAACATACTCCATGAGACGCGCCGTGGCTTTGTACTGTTGCCTGAGGGCGAAAGCCTCAAGGTCGAGTTCTCTGGCGCGGTCCCAGTCCTTTTCGCGACGGGCGAGGTCGGAGAGAGCCCAGATCGGCTCGGGGAGGTTGGGGAACATCTTGCGGGCCGTTTCGTAGGCTGTGGCCGCAGGGGCGAGTTTCTTGCGGGCCACAAGTTTCTTGGCCTCTTCCATCTTTTCACGGTAGAGGACGTTCCGGTTTTTCGGTTTGGGAGTGGGTCTCTGGGGCGCGGCGAGGACCGGAGCCACCAAAAGGCAACCGAGGAGGCAGATGGAGAGGAGAACTTGGGAAGAAGCACGCATCATCACTGCTCGACTTCCGATTCGACCTCGAAGGGCCGGATGCAGGTGTAGACCCGCCACGCGGGCTCACGGCCCAGGACCACAGCGGCTTCTCGGCGATACAGCGGATCCTCGAGGAAGCGCCTTGCCCAGAAGTATCCGCCGAGTTCGGCCCGCCAGAGATCGGCCTGGGCCGCTT
>JABMPG010000092.1 GCA_013203855.1 bacterium | reverse complement strand
CCCCCCCCCCCGCCCCCGCCAAAACCTTGACAAAGAGGCGGTTGCCCGCAGAATGTGAGGGACCCGGCGGGAGAGGGTGTCTCAAAACCGCTGACACGGTCGGGCGGTGCCTCCCGCGCTCTGTTTTCCCCGCCTCTGGAGCGGTTTCCCTGCATGAAAATCCTTCAACGATACGTGCTGCGCGAGATCTTGGCGCCGACCCTTCTGGCGTTGTTCACGCTGACCTTTGTCCTGCTCATTCAGATGGTTTTTACCCAGGCGGGGGAGATCTCCGGTTCGATTTCTTTTTCCCTGCTCCTGCGCCTGATCGGCTACGTTCTGCCGACCCTTCTCGTTCTGACAATTCCCATGTCCATCCTGACGGGAGTTCTGCTTGGGATGGGGCGGATGACCGTGGACAGCGAGGTGAAGGCCTTCCGGACGCACGGGGTGAACCTGTTCCGCCTTTTCGTGCCGGTTTTGGCTCTGGGTATTCTGGCCTGCGGCTTCGTATTCTTCTTCAGCCTTCACTTTGCCCCGATGATGCTTCAACGTAGTATGAGCCTGATCGAGCGGCTTCAGTATGAACTGATCACTTCGCTCGAACCGGGGCGTTTCGAGGATCGGCTCAGTTCCCACGGCACGGGGATGGTTCTCTATTTCGAGGACAAAGACCCGGACACGGGGCAGATGGAGAATATTTATCTGTCTCTGGAGGGCGGACCGGGACAGTTGCGGGAGAGTTTGGGCGGGAACGGGGAGGCGAAGCTGGTTTGCCTGGCGCAGTCCGGCGAGATTTCCCTGAACTTCAATCCGGATGATCCTTCGCCCGAAACGCGGACGGCAACCCTGATTCTGGAGAAGGGAACGCTGCATTTTCTTCGGGGACGGGAGGACCCGAACTATGTGGTTCTCGAGCCCCAGACTTTGCGGGTGGAGTTCGAGCTGAATGAGGAGGATCCGAGCCGCCGGGGCCTGATGCCGACGCTGACCTTGGGCGAATTGGCGCGCCAGATCCGGGAGGAGTCTTCCAGCGCGGGGTACGAGCGGACGACCTTCACCCTGCCTCTGGTCAACTGGATCATTTCGCGGCGTGTGGAGCGGCCTGTTTTCAATGAGAAAGGGCAGCGGGAATGGGACAAGGACGCCCAGTATATGCGGGCGGAATTGTGGCAGCGGGTCTCCATCTCTCTGGCCAGTTTCGCATTTGTGCTGATCGCCTTGCCTTTGGCGATCTACATCAAACCTTCTGGCAAATCAGTGGGCGTGATGGTGGCATTTCTCCTTCTCATGGCCTACTATGGCCTGATGCACTGGGGCGTGGTGGTGATGCGCCAGACCGTCGGCAACGGGCCCTTGTTCGGACCCTACCTGATTCTGTTGCCGAATCTCGTGTTGACATTGTTGGGCGCGGTGTTGTTGTATCGGACCGTCCGTCGCTGACTCGTTGGCCAACGGCGACAGGGGGAGTACCCTTTTCCACGGTTTGACCAGAGGGGCGCATGTTCTTCGGTGGCCTGTCATTTTCTCTTTTGCCCTGTTCTTCTGCACGACGGGATCGCTCCCGCGCGGGCACCCGTGCCGGTCTGATTCTTCTTCTGCTTTTGGTGTTCTCTATCCAAGGTATTCACGCGCAGGAGGAGTCCTTCTGGAGCCGGGCGATTCCGCTCGGGCCCGGAGAGACTCTGACCATCAAGTCGCTTGAGGAGGGCGGCTCGCTGCAGATGGCGGGCGATGTGGCTTACGCGACGGGCCGGACCCGGATCGAGCGCGGCGACCTGCGTCTGGAGGCGGACAGTATCCGTCTCGATCAGCGTCGGCTGGTGGCCGAAGCGGAGGGGAACATCATTCTGTCGAGCGCGGAAGGAGAGATCCGCGCCGAGAGTCTCTACTACGATTTTCGCCAGCACACCGGCCGCGCGTATAAGGCCCAGGGGCAGTATGGGCCGGTTTTCTTCCGCTATCGCAAGGGCGAGAAAGAGGACCAGCCGACGTTCCAGATGGTGAGCGAAGATGAGGTCCTTATCCACGGCGCCTCGATCACGACCTGCGACCTGGCCGTTCCTCACTTCCGAATTTCCGCCCAGGAAATCATGATCTATCCGGACGACCGAGTGTTCATCCGGGGCGCGGTGCTCTATCTGTGGGAAGTGCCGGTTTTCTACATGCCGGCTTACACGAAGTCGCTGAGGGAGCCTTCGCCGTGGTTTCTCTGGCTGGGCTATCACAGCGAGCTGGGCGCGTGGGCACGGCTGGGCTACACCTACAAACACGAAAGTCTTGTCCCTTCCTTCGCCGACGAAGATGTTTTGCGCGCGGAGTCCAGAGGGCAGCTCACCGTTTTCGCCACCGAGTTTCTGGAGCGGGGTCCGGGAGGCGGGCTGGAATATCGCTATGAACTGGGCTATGAACGGCATCGGGGAGAGATCGATCTCTTCGTCTTTGAAGATGGCGAACGGAATGTGCGCTCCGAATCTTCCTATGCCCGTTTCTGGGAGAAACGGGCGGCGGACGGGACCTTGGTCGAGCGCGTGGATTCACGCGAGATCCAGTACAGCCCTGAGGAGGAGATCGAACGCTATCGGATCGGGGTCCGGCACCGCAGCATTCTGACGCCCCACGCACGGTGGTACTTGAATACGGACTATTTCAGCGATCCGGACATCTATGACGAAGTTCTGGATCTCTTTGGCGATCTGGAGCGCCGCCGGGTGATGGAGCGGGATGCGCGGACCGCTTTGATCTGGACCCGTGCCGAGATGACGGCCCGTCTGGTCGTCGAACTCAAGGACCGGATCGGCCGGGATCGCATTACCAACTTCTCCAACCCGGGCGATATTCTAGGCGATTTCGACGAGCAGGCCGAACTGCCCATCACCAAGCGGTCCGACGAAGGCATCCGCACCAAGCGCTGGGGCCGCGTGAGCCTCAAGGCACCGCAGGCCACTATCGCAACGACCTGGATGAAGCTTTGGAATCTGCCCCTTTACTACCACACCGACCTGAACCTGTTCCGGAACCTGGACCGGGGGTTGAACACGGTCTCGGAGGATGACGACGCCTATGTGCGCGGCGCGGACTGGTACAACGCCCTGATGTGGCGCGTTCTGCTGGGACGTCAGGTGACCTGGATCAACCAGATCGGCGGCGGCGCCGGCGTGGCCGACCGCGAGTCCATGGAGTTTGGCTATCTCGATGAAGACGACTTTGCCTCTCCGGCCGGAGAGGACGTGCGGCTGGTTCCGAACAACAGCATGGGCGGCCTGGTCTTCGAAGATCCGGAGACCTTCCTGATCGGAACGAAGCGTTTTAACCTCGACGATGTGCAGGACAGCTTTGTCTATGGCGATTTTCTGAGCCGTCTCCATGCCCGCCTTACCGACACCCTCAGCGGCGACGTCACCTACCGCTACCGGGCGACCACCGAGCATTTCCTGGGCGACTGGTACTCGGAGATGGGAAACCGCTACGTGCGGGACGATCTTTATGACTTTCGGCTGCGGGAGAACAACATTAACGCCCGCCTGCGCTACGCATTGGCTCGGCCCCGGTTCACGGCCACCCTTCGCTATTTCAGCAACTTTATCGAGGAAGATGAACTTCATCCCCAAGAGGTGCGCAATCTCTACGGGGCGGACGCGCGATGGGCCAATTTGGAGAACACGGTGAGTCTGGGGGCGCGGGTTTCTCTTTCCGATCAGCAGATGTATCACCCCTCGGCGATGGAGTCCTTCTTGGACTCGTCTTTGCGCTACGGCGGCTATGTTGGTTACACGCCGCCGAGCCGGCTGTGGTGGACGAATCTGAGCGTCGATTTTGAAGAAGAACTGGACCGGCCCATCGGCGACCGTTCTTTCAACCGCTATACCGAACGCGAGAATCCTTACACGGTCGGCGGCGGAATCGGTGGCCGGATCGGGCCGAAGTATATGGGGCAAATCAGCGGCACCTATCGCTCGGAATACGGCACGCTCCAGCGCCTGAGTCTTTCGTTGCGCCGCGACATGCACGACCTGTGGCTCATGATCGCCATCACGTTCAAGCAGGACCCCTATAACAATGAGTACCTGTCCAATGAAAAGCGCGACGTGTTCAGTTTCATGGATGAAATGGACCTGCGGTTCGCCCTTATCCCGAAACTGCCCGGAGATAATGTTGTCGCCGGAGTTCCCGGCCTCACCGTCCTCCAGAGCCAGACCGCCCCGGAGGGCGAGGAAGCCTCCGCTTTCCAGGTCCAGGGCCTGGGGCCCTGATAGGTACTTTCATGCCCACGCTGCACATCCTCTCCGATGTGGCTACGCCCCACAACAACAGCCTGGTGGCGGCTCTGCGCCGGGACGGACGGTTTCGTATTGTCACTTGGTACGCCTATCGGAGGATGGATTATTTGCCGTGGAAGGACGCCTTGGGGGGCGAGCAGGACAACTACTATTTCGACAGTTGGCGCGACCGGTTGCGTCTGCTGAAGACCGCCCTTCTGAGCCTGTTTCGACGGGATGAGCACTTTCTTCTGGTCGGTTACTACAACGCCATGAACCGGCTCCTCCTTTTCCTTTTCTCTGTTCTGGGCCGACGCTTCATGGTCTGGATGGACCATCCCGAGGAGGGCAAGACTGGTCTGGGGCTCTATCTGCGACGTGGGGCCTACTTTCTGATCCGCCACCGGGCCGACCCGCTCTTCGTCGTTGGCCGTCACACCCAGGACTGGTTTGTGAAGAAGGGCTTCTGCCCGGATCGGATCGTGAATTTGCCGATCTTTATCGAGATTCCTTCCCGGGACGAAATCCAGTGTCGTGACAGGGCCGCCGTCCGCGAGAAATACGGCGTAGGGGACGGGCAGGTTTTCCTCGTCGGGGCGAGTCGTCTTTCATGGCAGAAGGGGTATGACACTTTTATCGAGGCGCTGGGGCTCCTCTGTGAAGAGACCCGTCGTTCTATTCGAGCCCTGATCGTGGGAAGCGGTCCCGAGGAGGAAAACCTGAAGGCGATGATTCGTGAGGAGGGGCTGGCGAGAACGGTCGGGATGGAGAGTTGGCTTTCGCCCGAGGACTACACGGCGGTGGTGGCGTCGGCGGATGTATTCGTTCATCCCGCCCGGCACGACGCCTTCGGGGGCGGCACGCTGTTTGCCATGGCCTGGGGCGTGCCGGTGGTCGGGTCGGAGGGCGCCGGGACGGTTCTGGAGCGGGTGAAGGACGGCGTGAACGGCCTGGTAGTTCCGGCGGATGCCCCCAAAGCCCTTGCTGAGGCCCTTCGCCGTGTGGTATCAGATAGGGACTTGCGCGGGGGGATGGCGGAGAGAGCCAGAGAAACGGCCGAAGCCTGGCCACCCGAACGGGGTGCGCGCATTCTCGCCGATCAATCCCTGAAGACTTCCTGAAGAATCGAGAATTCATGCCTGCCAAAAAGCATCTCCGCATTTTCGCGGTGGACGGACAGCCGCCCCTTCTCCGGTCGGCAGAGATCGGCGATCTCGAGAATCTCCGCGAGTGGAAGAATGCGAATTGCCGGTTCTTCTTTCACAAGGATCCGATCAATCCTGAACAGCAGGCCTCGTGGTTTCAGGCTTTTTTGGATCGTACCCACGATCATATGTTCATCGTCGAGTGCGAGGGGCGGGCCGCGGGCTGTATGGGCATTCGGCGACTTGAGGATGCGTGGGAGGTCTACAACGTGATTTTGGGCGAGGCGGAATTCGGCCGCAAAGGCCTGATGGGACGCGCGCTCAAGATGATGTGCCGTTTCGCTATTGAGGACTGGGAGTGGCCCGTGACCCTTCGCGTGCTTAAGGAGAACCCGGCTGTTGGCTGGTATCTGAAAAACGGCTTTGAGAAAATCAGTGAGGAAGAGGATCATTTCTATCTTGACCTAAACCGGTTGGAATTCGAATCGCCGGAGATGCGGGTCGAGACGGAGGGAGAGGTTCGCTAATGATATCGGTTTTTGGTTCCCTTGTGGGGCCGGAGGAACTTGAGGAGATTCGCACGAGTATCGAGAACCAGTGGATGGGGCTCGGGCCGAAGGTGAAGCAGTTCGAGGAAGACTTCGCCACGCGGCTGGGACTCCCCAGTTTGGTCATGGTGGACAGCGGCTCCAATGCCCTTTACCTGGCGCTCAAGGCGATGAATCTGCCGAGAGGCTCCGAGGTCATTCTGCCGGCCTTCACCTGGATCGCCTGTGCGCAGGCCGTGGCTTTGAATGGGCTGAAGCCTGTCTTCTGCGACGTTGATCTCGAAACGCAGAATGTTACGGCCGAAACGATCTCGGCTCAGATGTCCGACAAGACATCGGCCGTGATGATTGTCCACTACGCGGGCAAGCCGGTCGAGATGGCCAAGATCATGGCCTTGGGCGTGCCCGTGCTCGAAGATGCGGCCCACGCCGTCGATTCGAAAATCGGTGAGCGCTATTGTGGCGGGATCGGCGCGGTGGGGTGCTACAGTTTCGACGCCGTGAAGAATCTGGCCACTCCCGAGGGTGGCGGCGTGACGTCCAGCGATCCGGCGATTCTTGAGCGCGCCCGGCGCCTGCGCTACTGCGGTATCGCCAAGTCTGGCTTTGAAGCGGCGACAAACAAGGCCCGATGGTGGGAATATCAGATCGATGATTTTTGCCCGAAACTGCTTCCCAACGACATCGTCGCGTCGATTGGCTTGGCCCAGCTGCGCAAGCTCGACACCTGCCAGGCCACCCGCCGCCGGATCTGGGAACAGTATCAGGGCGAGTTTGAGAATGTCTCGTGGCTGGCCCGACCCGTGGATGCCGCGCCGGGAGAGCAGCATTCATATTTCACTTACAACATCCGCGTGGTGAACGGGAAGCGCGACGAACTGGCGCGCCACCTTCTCGACAAGGGCATCTACACGACCCTGCGCTATCATCCCTTGCACTACTACCCGATTTACGAGTCGAACCTGAAACTGCCGATGAGCGAACAACTCAACGAGGAAGCCTTGTGCATCCCTCTCCACCCGCGTCTCAGTAGTGCCGATGTGGAGACCATCGTTGCAGCCATCCGGGGTTTCAACGGCTGATCGGAGACGCCATGCCCGCCCATTTCATCCCCCGCCGCCTTCTGGTCACCGGAGGAGCCGGCTTTATCGGATCCAATTTCATCCGGTTTTTGCAGACCTCTCCGGAGGTGGAACGCCCGGACATTGTCCTGAACTTTGACAAGCTGACCTACGCGGGCAACCGGGCCAACCTGGAGGATTTCGAGGGCGAGTCGCGCTACCTTTTCCACAAGGGCGACATTCTGAACCGGGAAGAAATGCAGCGGGTTCTTGAGCGGCACGAGATCGAGGCGATCGTCCACTTTGCAGCCGAGTCGCACGTGGACCGGTCTATCGACAATCCCGGCGCCTTCATGGAGACGAACGTCCACGGGACTTTTCAACTCCTTGAGGCCGCGCTGGACTACACTCGCAAGGATCCCGAGCGGTCCTTCCGTTTCCTCCACGTTTCGACCGACGAAGTGTACGGCAGCCTCGGGCCGGACGATCCGGCTTTCACCGAGAGCACGCCCAGCGAGCCCAACAGCCCCTACGCCGCCAGCAAGGCCGCCTCGGATCACCTGGTG
>JABMPG010000091.1 GCA_013203855.1 bacterium | reverse complement strand
GGTTCCGGGATCGGGGAGGATGTCCAGTCGTTCGAAGCCGGTTCCGGCCTAGTTACGAAGGAGAATGAAGCGGCGATAGTTCAGCGCATCGGGATATCCGTCGTTGTCGAAGTCGCCCCAGAGAACGGAGGGGCCTCGCGCGCCGCCTTTGGCCTTTTCGAAGTGACGCCCCTCCACATTGCGCCAGAGATTGCCGCAGGCATAGAGGTCCACCCAGCCATCGCGATCATAGTCCGCCCACGCCGCCACCGGTTCGGTGTTCTTGATTTCCAGGCCGACTTCGGCGGTGACGTCGATAAAGGGTTCGAGGGCAGCGACGCGGAATGTGGCGGCAAAGGCCAGGGCCAGTGACAGGAGAAGTTTTCTCACACCCAAGGGGGGGGCAATAGCAGGAATTCGAGAAACGGGGATTGATGTGGTTCCCCCGGCCACAGATAAGTAAATCCGATTTCATTCATTGGCTCACAGGACTCCGGCGGCCTTGCTTGTCGGCCGGGTAGGCGACGTCGTATCCTTTGACGGCGTGCCAGATGATTCTGTTGAACGTGCCCTCGTCCGCCTGGTCGATATCATCCAGGGGCATCTCGATAGACTTTTGCGCATAGTGGCGCGGTTTACCGCGCAAGGCTCTAAGGGGCGGATTCATCTCATCCAACGGGATGTTGTTCGGCAGACAATCGTAGGGCGTCAGGTCGGGCTTTTCCGTGAAGCAGTCGTGCATGGGATTGGCCGCCATGTTGAGCTGGTTCATGGGCGCCAGGTCGAAAATCAGCTCGATGGTGCGCAAGATGCTGCTCTGATTGTAATGTGCGCTGAGCACTCCGCGACGCTGGGTATAGGGACTGACGCACAAAGCGACAGTCCGGTGCCCGTCCACGTGATCCAAACCCGCCTGGGGATCGTCTTCGACGACGAAGATCACCGTTTCCGGCCAGAACCGGCTGTGGCTGACCGCATCAATGATCTGTCCGAGAGCCAGGTCGTTGTCGGCCACGGCTGCTCTAGGCGTGGGATAGCCGGGTGTCGTTCCTACCGTATGATTGTTGGGCAGAAGCATCATCACCAGGTTCGGGAGGTCGCCCTTCTCTTCGTACTGCCGGAACTCCCTGAGGAATTCCTTCGCCCGATAGACATCCTGAACCTTGCCGGGAAACCCGATGAAGGTTGGACAAGTATACGGCTCCAACCCCCTCACCTGCGCCATGGCCCGAATCTTTACCGTCTCGCGGCCGCTCTGGTAATCCTTGTAGATGTCGGCCCAGGAAGCAGAAGCGGGTTCGATTGTGGCCCGGACCATCTCCCCATAATTTCGGAAGGTCAAGCCGGCACGCAAAACATGGTCCCAGATGAATCCCGAGGAAGCATAGGCCAGAGCGTCATTGCCATAATACGGATAGCTGCGGGCGAATCCGCCGAAACTCTTCTCGATATAGTCCGTAACGTATCCTTCATCGGTCCACTGATGGCCGTCGGCACTCAGCACGCCGTTGCAGTAGAAATTGTCCAGAAGAACGAACTCCTCGGCCAGAGCATGTTGATTGGGCGTCACCTCGCGGCCGAACAGGCAGAGCGACGGGTCTCCGTCTCCTTGGGGTAAGTCTCCGAAAACCTGGTCATAGGTGCGATTCTCTTTGATAATATACAGAACGTGTTTGAAGACCGACTCTTCGCCCGGCCGCGTCGGAACGGGCACGATCCGCTTCGGCATTCTCGGGAGGTCCATCACTCGTCGCATCATGGGCAGTCGCATGTTGGAGGCGACCTGGAAACTGTGTTTCTTGAGCTGCGCCTCGTCGGGGACCTCGACAAAGGTCACCGAGCCCAGGTGATCGTGAGAGTTGTGGCGTTCCACATCCGGCGGCGGGATCTGCCCCCTGTAGTCGGATGTCATCCGCGCATCCTTCCACCGACTCCCAAAGCCTTTGACATTCGCCACGAGAAGTTGGGAACCGTTGTTTGTCAGAACCACATCTCCCGGGTACCAGCCGGTCGGAATGAGCCCCTGGACTTTTCCCGTGACGGTGCTCATGACCGCCAGGCAATTGTTCCCCCCAAGCGCGACATAGAGCGTCCGTCCGTCATGCGAAACCGCAATAGCATTCGGCGCGCTCCCGAAAGGCAGGTCCTCCATGGGCTTGGCCATCCACCGGTCAATCGCCTCGTCCCGGCGCGTATCGAGCACACTGACGGTGTCGCTGTTAGCGTTCGCCACGTATAGACGGTTCGAATCCGGGGACACGGCCATTCCGCACGGATGCAGGTCGACTTCGATTTCACGGATCACATTGTGCGAATCGAGATCAACGACGGAGACCGTTCCAGACGACGCAATGCCCGCTTCATCGATCACGGCGCGGCTGCCAGAGGTCGGCCCGGTCAGATCGTCCTCGCGAGGACGCCGGCCACCCCAGTTCGTCACATAAGCCTTGCGTCCCACAACGCGAACATCGTACGGGGCAATCCCCACGGGTATCTCATTGATCACCTCTCCCGTTTCCAGATCGACCACGGCCAGCGTATTGTTTCGGCTCAACGTCACCAGCATCCGTCCGGAGGAAGGATCCAGGGCCAGTCCGCCGGGGGCGGGGTTGCTCTTGCCATGCGGACCGGGCAACTGGATGATGTGCTTCCATTGGAAAGTTCCGTCGCCATCACGCTCGGCGCCCAGTAGATAGTTCTTCTTGGAAGTCACCCAGACCGTCTGGCCATCATCCGACCACAGGATCCCGCACCAACTGGTTCCCTTCTCCTCATGGATCGTCAAACGCTGCAGAACAGTCCGCGCTTTCGTGTCGATAAAGGTCAGGTCCGTTCTGTCC
>JABMPG010000011.1 GCA_013203855.1 bacterium | reverse complement strand
TGGCCGATCGCCTCAAGAAACTTCCTCCCTATATTTTTCTCGAAATCGACCGTCTGAAGAAACAGGCCATCGCCGACGGCGTGAAGATTCTTGACTTCGGAATCGGCGATCCCGATATCCCCACGTCGGACGTGATCGTCCAGGCGATGGACAAGGCGATCCGCGACGCCGACAACCACCGCTATCCCCTCGGCTCGGGCAAGCCCGCCCTCAAGAAGGCCTTCACCGATTTCTACAAGGAAAAGTACTCGGTCGAACTCGATCCGGGCAAGGAGGCGACCACCCTGATCGGCGCGAAGGAAGGCGTGGCCCACATGGCCCTGGCCTTCGTCAACCCCGGCGAGACCGTTCTCATGCCCGACCCGGCCTATCCCGTTTACTACAATGGCACCGTCTTCGCCGGCGGCGAGCCCCACTTCATCCCCATGACGCGCGAGACGGACTATCTCATGGACCTCGAAGCGATCCCCGAATCGGTCCTCAATAGCGCGTGCCTGATGTGGATCAACTTTCCCCACAGCCCGACCGGCACCTGCGCCACGCCCGAGTTCTTCGAGAAGGTGGTCTGGTTCGCCAAGAAGTACGGCTTTGGCGTCTGTCACGACGCGGCCTATATCGACCTGACCTACGATGGCTACAAGGCCCCGAGCTTCCTGGCCACGCCGGGCGCGAAGGAAGTGGGCTGCGAGATCTACTCAATGTCCAAACCCTTTAACATGACGGGATGGCGCATCGGTTTCGCCGCCGGCAACGAGGACCTGGTCAAGGGCGTGGGCCTCATCAAGGGCAACATCGACTCCGGTCAGTTTGGCGCCGTCCAGGACGCCGCCCGGGTCGCCCTCGAGAATCACGCGACCATCATCCCGAAAATGATGGAGATCTACACCGAACGCCGCAATGTCTTGGTCGAAGGCCTGACCGAGGCCGGCTGGAAGGTGAATAAGCCCAAAGGCACGATCTATCTCTGGATGGAATGCCCCGAGGGCGAGAAGTCCATGGACGTGTCGGCCCGGTTTCTCAAAGACTATGGAATTCTCGCCACCCCCGGCGTCGGCCTGGGCCTCAGGAACGGCGAAGGCAACCTGCGTCTCTCCCTCACCACCCCGACCGAAAACTGCCGCGAAGCGGCCCGCCGTCTCCGAGAGGGAGCGATGTAAGGGGATTCCAGAGCATCCTCTGGGGCAATCTTCTGGGGGCATTTCTCTGGAGTGCGCAAGCCACGCCCCGATCTTTCTGGAGGGCAACCATGCTGCCCGTGCGCCCTCAAAGGGAGGCTTTCTTCTCGGTCCTCCTCGTGACGATTTGCGCTCGCCCCGGAGGGGAATGTTCGTCCGCTTGGAGCATCGGTCGAAATGCAAAGACTCTGCGCCCCCGCATTCCTGCGTGAGATCCACCACGAGTCGTTGAGCCGAGACCGGCCATGAGCGAGAAGAAACCTTTTCTGCGGGCGGCGGGCGTGGTCGGCGCGATCACGCTGCTTAGCCGTGTTCTGGGCCTGGCCCGGGACATGGTGCTGGCGGCCGTGTTCGGCGCTTCGCGGGTCGGTGATATTTTCCTCATCGCCTTTGAACTCCCCAACTTGGCCCGCCGCATCCTCGGCGAGGGAAGTCTCTCCGCCTTCATCGTCCCGATCTTCTCGAAGGTGCGCACCGACGAGGGCGAGGAGGCGGGCTGGAAGTTCGCCAGCAATGCGCTCACGACGGTCGGCCTCTTCTCTCTGGTTCTGATGGCCCTCGGAATTCTTCTGTCCCGGCCTCTTTTTTCCATTTTCGGCTACGGTTACGTCGAACGGGCTGATTGGGCTGCCATCGAACTGGGAACGCGGCTCACCCGGATCATGTTTCCTTTTCTGGCTCTGCTCGCGTTGAGTTCGATTCTGATGGGCCTGTGCCACAGCCTGAGGCGGTTCACCACGCCCGCTCTCGGCTCGGTGATGCTCAACATCACCATGATCGGCGCGGGGCTCCTCTTCTGGGAACTGCCCGACGAGAATGTTTTCGCACAGTATCTCGCCGTCTCGGTCGTCCTCGGAGCGGGCTTGCGGCTGGTGATCATGTTGCCCACGCTGGCCGGACACGGGTACCGCTACCAGTTTCGTCTCAAACCCGATTCGCCCCGCATGAAACGGCTCTACATGATGATGTTGCCGGCCCTCTACGGTCTGGCGGTCGTCCAAGTGAACATCTCCATCAGCCGGGCCTTCGCCACGTGGCTGGGCGAGGGCTACGTGCCTTGCCTCGTCTTCAGCAACCGGCTCATCCAGCTCCCCCTGGCCATCATCGCCTCGGCTCTCGCGACTGCCATTCTGCCCCAGATCACGGCGTACTGGATCGAAAAACGAGAGCACGACCTTCAGGAACTCGGCCATTTCGCCTATCGCCTCGTCTTCATCCTCTTCATGCCGGCCATGATGGGCCTCATCGCCCTCGGCTTCCCCATCGTCCGCGTTCTCTTCGAGCGAAGCGAATGGACGCTGGAAGCGAGTGAGCGGACCTATTGGGCGATTCTGTTCTACGCGCCCGGTCTGATCGCCTGGGGGATGCTGCGCATTCTCACGCCGATCTTCTACGCTCAGCAGGACGTGAAGACACCGGTCTGGGCCGCGGCCGCGTCCATGGTGGCGTCCATCGCGCTGAATCTCCTTGTCCTTTTCGTCGAGCCCTTGCGCACGAGTCTGGCCCATGGTGGCCTTGCCCTGGCCACGACTTTGGGCGCGATCCTGAACATGGCAATTTTGCTGGCGGTGCTGAAAAAACGCGGCCTGCCCACATGGGACCTGGCCCTCACCTGGATCGGCGTGAAGACGCTGACGGCCTCGGTCGTGATGGCGGGCGCGGTTTGGCTGGGGTGGCGGATGGCCGCGCCCTGGGTCGGCGGAAGCACGATCAGGGGAACGGCGGTTCTCGCCGTCCTGGTGCCGTCGGGCGCCGTGATCTACGGCCTGCTGGCCATGCTGTTTCGCGTGCCCGATCTGGACAGCGCTTGGAGGATTCTCAAGAGGCGAGGAAGAAAATGAGGACGCCGTTTTTGAAGTGCTGAAGCGATGCTTCCCGTTCCTATTAGAGATGCTTTCTCAAAAACGCGTGGTCCCCTGCCATCGCAACCGCGCCGCATGTGTGTCTTGGGGACACAGCGGTGGCGAAAAGGTCTGGGGCCCTACAGAGATCTTTCGGCCAGGGACTGCTTACGCAAGTCGTCGATACGTTCCATGATCAGGTCGGCGCAACGCTGATAGTGTTCTTTCGTGGACATGTCCTCCGCCTTTTCGGGCAGGGGGAACGGCTCCCCGTACCAGATGTGGACCTTGCCAAAACGGGGCAGGACGTGTCTCTTCGGCCAGGCTTCGTAGGAACCTTCGATATAAGCAGGCAGGCAGGGCGCGTTTGCCTGGGCCGCCACCATGGCGACCAGACGGCTGCCGGGTCGGAGACTGCCATCGGGGGAGCGGGAGCCCTCCGGGAAGATCAGCAGTGGGTCGCCGCCCCGGACGACTTTGATGGCGTCCTTGAGGGCTTTCCGTTCTCCCTTGCCCCGCTCGATGGGGAAGGCTCTGAGGTGCGGCATGACTCTGCCCAGCAGGGGAGCGCGGAAGAGTTCCGCCTTTGCCATGTAGCGCACGTTTCTCGGGCAGGTCACCCCAAGCAGGATCGGATCGGCGTTGCTGACGTGATTGGACATGAGAAGGAAGGGGCCTTGGGAGGGCGTCCGGCCGACTCCGATGGTCTCATAGCGGAAAAGAATCTTGGCCGCGATTCGACAAGCGTTCTTGCAGATGAAGTAGATCAACCTGTTTCTCCCCTCGCGGACTGGCCGCGCCCCCCCGGTTCTGGATTGCCCAGGGCGCGAGATGCCCAGTTATATCGCGCCCTGCCCCTGGGAAAAAGGAAAAAGAGGGAAGACGTGAAGAAGCCTTCCCTCTTCTGGGGGGGGGGGTGAGGTCGGCCGGTTCGAAGGAACTCACCAGACCGGAGAGCCCCAGGGATTGTCGTCGGCTCCCATAGTATCGCCGTTCAGCATGAACCGGCCGTTGCGCCACGAACCGCCAAAGCGGTAGACGTCTCCCAGGCTAGCAGTGCCATTGGTCGGATCGTAGTCGGTGTAGCACAAGGGCTGGTTTTTCCCCGGCCGCAGATCGGTGCTGGCCCCACCTTCATACATGCTCATGAAGGGAAAGTTCTTGTAGCCCATCCGCGCGCGGGACCCGTCCGGCCCCACGCCGATCAGCACGTAACTATGTCGGCGACCGACCTTCTCAAAGACGCCGGTCGAATCCTGATTGTCTCCAGGATTGATGCTGGCGTCGGGATAAGACCAACTGCCCGACCCGATCCGGTAGCCCTGGGCGCCCGCGCCTTCCAGCGCGATTTCCGTGACAAAGGGATCCGTCAACAGTGCGCCCATATAGGCGATGGGGGTGGTGAGCTGACGGGCGCCGTTCGCGCAACGATAGTAGACCTCCGCATTGGGGTTAGCCGCTTCGGGGCCCACGTCCACGAGATCCAGGGACGAGTCGCTGTCGCGGGTATAACTGTTCCAGTCCACGAAATAACATTCCAGGGCGGTGGCCTGAGTGCGCAGGTCATTCTGGGTGCGAGAGACCTTGGCTCGAACTTGGGCTTCGAGGAAGTTGGGCACGGCGATGGCGGCCAGAATGGCGATAATGGCCACCACGATCAGAAGTTCGATGAGGGTGAAGCCCCACTTCCGGCGAATGTTGATGATGATGATGTTCATGATGGTTGCTCCTTCAGACTGGTATGGTCGCCTATCATTCCCGGGCGTGAGCAATTACTAACGGACAAATGTCAGAATCGGATGAGTGGCAAGCTAGACAGTGGAGAGGAATGTGTTCGAACTGGATTTGTCCCGCGATGACCTGCCGGCCTTTTTGCGCATTTCACTTGCATTGGCGGGGGGCTCCGTGGACATTAGGGACAGGGGGAACCTCCCGTTTTTCTGGAGAAGTATGCCAACCACCCGTCGCAGCATCCAAACCCAGCTCACCTTGCACCGCCCGGTGCTGGTGGAGCGGCCTAGCACACGCACCCGGGGCATGTGCCGGATACTAGGCGCGCAGGATCCCAATTACCTGATTCTCGAAATGCCCCAGGCTCAGTCCCAGCCTCTTTTCACCAGCCACAACGACAAGTGCATCGTCCGTTTCATGAGCGAGGGCAGCGCTTACGGTTTTCGGGGACGTGTGACGCGGATCTTTCACGAGCCTTTCCCGATGCTGATCGTCGAGTACCCCGAAGACTATGAGGAAATCACCGTCCGCTCCAGCCCCCGCGTCGAGTGCAACATTCAGGTGGCGATGCGACTGGACGCGGAAGCGGATGCGCTCGAACTTCGGGCCACCGTGGTAGACATGAGCACCGGCGGGATCCGGCTGGCCGTGCCGATCATCGATCCGCGCACGCCTTGGGAAACACTGAAGGAATACATCGGCGAGATTGAGATTTCGAAGCGACAGCACTACCATCCCGACTCGTTACGCCGGGTTCTGCGAGAGAAGACCCACTTTCTGCTGGCGGTTCACCTGCCCGAGCCGGGGGCGGGCGATTACGACGATCTGAGCTGCGAGGCGACTTGGGTCAAGCCGCACGCCGGGCATTTGTTCGTAGGCGCGCGTTTTATCGAACCTCCTCCCGAACTGGCGGAGAAGATTGACAGTATTATCCTCTATCAGGAGACCTTTTTCAGACCCCATATCGATCCCATCTGAGCCGGGAGAAGAGGCGAGATGCCGCCGACGAAAAAGCGAATGCAGGAATACTTCGATCTCGATCAGTCGGTTCTGATCGAGAAAACTATCAGCCACACCCGGTCGGTCTGCAAGATCGTGGGCGCGCGCGACCCCCATTTCCTGCTGATCGAGGTGCCAAACAGCAACGCCCAGACCTTCTTCTTCACCGCCAATGAGAAATGCATCGTCCGCTTCATGAGCCAAGGCAGCGTCTTTGGCTTTCGCGCCAAGGTGGTCAAAACCATCTCCGACCCGTTCACCATGCTCATCCTGCAGTATCCTAACGAGTACGAGGAAATCACGGTACGGAACAGCAGACGAGTGGAATGCAATATCGGCTTGACGATTGAAACGCCTTCCCCCGACGCGGAGGAACCGCGGAAGCCGGCGGAGAAAACAGTGGGAGAGATCGAGGAGAAGCCGGATGAGGGAGAATCCGAAAAGCCTGCGAAACCGGCAGGGATAGCCACCGAGCCCGGGCAAACCGAAGAGGGCGACAAGATGGAGGGCCGGGAGTGTAAGAAGACAGAAGACGATCTATCGGGCTCTTCCGCCTTGGCCTTCGACGCCACAATCGTCGACATGAGCATCGGCGGGTTCCGTGTGGCCGTGCCCATCGTGGATCAAGGCATGCCCCCCAGCCTCGTGCGGCAGACATTTCCAACGATGAGTCCCGCCCTGTACGAAAACCATCGATTCCAGGCACTCTGCGCGGCTCTTGCCCAGGGCAATCGGGTCCTCTTGAAGTTCGAGCTGCCTGATCCGGGACAGGGAATTTTCGAGGAGGTGCAGGGAATCGTTTCCTGGGCGCGCCGAAGGGGAGACTACCTCTTCGTTGGCGTTCGCTTCGTGGAACAACCCGACCTGCTCCAGGAAAACATCCAGTCGATCATCGAGCACCAAAAGACTTTTTTCACTTCCCAGATACCACTGCCGTAGGGCAAGAGACTACCGATCCTCCCCGATCAGGGCTTCGTGGGCTTGCTTGAGCTGCTGGCGGATGGGGATGTTCTGCGGGCATTGGGTCTCGCAGGCGGCACATTCCGTGCAGGCCGAGACGTCGGACCGTTTTCCCTCCGGGGCGTTCATCATGCTGCGGTAGGCCCGCCGCGCGTGATCCCAGATCCCGTAGACCCGCCCCTGGTTGTAGAGTTGGAAAATTCGGGCGATATTGACATGGGAAGGGCAGGGCATGCAGTAGAGACAGCCGGTGCAATACAGATCGGCCATCGACGCGAGCCGTTCCAGCTGCTCGGCGATGATCGTCTTATCCTTCTTCGACAGCGGTGTCGAATCGGTCGTCACCTGCACGTTTTCCTCCACCTGCTGCATCATGCTCATACCCGACAGAGCCAGGCTCACGTTCGGGTTCGAAAGCACGAAGCGCAGAGCCAGTTCGGGCACCCGCTTGACCTGGGGCAGCATCGAATCGAGCACCTCGCTGCTCTCGCCCAGGCGTCCCCCGCCCACCGGACCCATCACCACCACGCCCATTCCGCTCTCGTGGGCGTGGGCGATGCAGTCCTCGAACTTGCGGTCGAGAATGTTGTACTGCAAGGTGACAACGTCGGCATAGCCCAAGTCGATCAGTTTCATCAGTCCTTCGGGCGTGTCGTGGGTGGAAAAGCAGATGTGGCGGATGAGGCCCTGGTCCTTGGCCCGCTGCATCCATTTGCTGATTTTCGGCTCCACAACTTCGGTCCAGCGAGCCCAGTTCAGGCCGTGGTGGTTGTAGATATCAATCGTGTCGACCTGAAGGCGTTCGAGACTGTGCTCGAGATTTGGCCACCAGGATTTCTCGTCACCGCTATAATCGGGATTCTTGGTGGAAACGACGATCTTGTCGCGCCAGCCCTTCAGGGCATCGCCGACGGCCCGCTGGCTGTCATGGTTACAGTAGCCGACAGCGGAGTCGATATAGTTGACGCCAGCCTCGAAAGCACGGTGGATCATGGGAACAGCCAGTTCGCGGTTCACGACCGCGCGGTCGCCTTCCCCGCTCATAGGCAGGCGCATGGCCCCAAATCCGAGTTGAGAAACCTTCAGGCCCGTCCGGCCGAGTTGACGATACAGCATGTGATCTCCTCTGATGCGCCCACGAACGCGCGGTCTCCTCCCGCGTCGTCCACAAACATGGATATTCAATCAGGATAGGGGAAAGAGGAAGATCTGTCAAAAAAAGATGCGGGTCACGCTGAAGCGTGTACTACGGGCAGGGCCGAAGTGCGGAACTCACTCTCTCCGGCCATAATCATCGTTGAGCTTGCCCAGGCGTCTTGACAGAACCTCGTAGTCCATCTGCTCGAGTTTCGCCCGCCAGGACCACCAGCCCCCGTGGGTGTCGCCAGGAAGGTTCATCCGCGCCTCGGAGCCTAGGCCTAGCAGATCCTGCATCGGGGCGCCGGCCAAGGCCGATTTACTTTTGATAACCAGTTCCAGCATCTCCCACGGCACATCCCGTTCGGGCGCTTCGTCTTTGATCGTGACGGGCTGCCCCAGCGGGTCGAGAATCCGGACCGGCTCGACATCGATATCGATATGGACATCCACCTCGGTGACGGGAGGATTTCCGGGGAAACCCTCGTGGAGATCAATGTGTTGGTGTCCCTTTTCGTGGGCTTCCTGACGGCGGTGTCGCAGGCTGGTTTCATACCAGCCGAGAGCCGTGTCGTTGTCGTGGGTGCCGGTGTAGATCACGCAATCGTGGGGAACATGGTCGGGATGGTGGCGGTCGGCGCCCTCGAGGCCGAACTGGATGACTGCCATCCAAGGCAAGCCGTAGGCGTCCAGGAGATAGTCCACGCCCTGGCGCGTGCTGTACTCGCCTGTTTCCGGGTTCAGGGCGGGCTGAAGGTCGCCGTCACCCCTCTCGATCTTCTGGCGAAAGGCCTCGGTCACGGGAAATTTGTGCGATTCCGACCAGTGATGGGGATAGTCATGGGGAGTTGCAAAGAGCGGATCGAGCCCGCCCAGATCCTCGGCGATGATGGGCAGTTGGCCGCCGGAACGCGCCAGGCCGTCGCGCATGAGGCGGCACCGAATCTTCTTCAGAAGGTCCTCGCCAGGCCCCTTGGCCCAGAGCCCGTTGATCGCCGTCTTCTCCATCCGCGCCCAGTCCCACGGAATCTGCCAATATGTGTCGATGGCTCGGAAGTGGTCGAGCCGGAGGATATCGACCCGCTTCAAGGTGAAAGAGATGGCTTCTTCCCACCACTCGACGGCGCCGTCGTCCGACCAGTTGTAAACCGGATTGCCCCAGAGCTGCCCCGTGGGGCTGAAATAGTCGGGCGGCACTCCGGCGACGAATCGGGGATGACCTTCCTCGTCCAGATCGAACACCTCGCGCCGGGCCCACACATCGGCCGAATCATAGCCCACGTACCAGGGAAGGTCGCCGATGAGAAGGCAATTTCGCTTGCGGGCATGGCCGCGCAGCTCGTTCCAGTGCTCGTCAAAGAGAAACTGCACGAACCGGTAGAACTGGACAGTCCGGTCGAGTTCCTCCTGATCGCGCAGGATACTTTCCCGTTCTGCCCGCCAGGCCGCGACATTCCGGAAAGGCGGATCCCATTCCACCCAGGCGCGATGGCCGTGGCGTTCCTTGATGGCCATTTACTCGGCGTAGTCGTCCAGCCAAGGCCCGGCTTCGCGGCAGAAGGCCTTGAAAGCGCGCTGGCGGGAGCCGGTTCCGTTTCCCTCGACAACTCGCTGGAAAGCCTGGCGGAGAACGGCGGCAACGTCCCCCCAGTTCTCGCCCAGTTTATGGTGGAAAAGCCAGCCATAGTCCACCTTGTCGGCGCGAATCCCGTCTTGCTCCACGGCCGCGACGTACCCGTCGTGCTCCTCCCGGCTGATGTCGCCCTTCGCCAGAAGTTTCTCGACGCTGATGAGGTAGGGCGATCCCGCGAAACGTGAGAAGGTCTGATAGGGCGAATCCATGTAACCTGTGTGGCCCAGGGGGAGAATCTGCCAGGCCGCCGCCCCCGCATCGGCAAGGAAGTCGACAAAACGAATCGCCTCCGACCCGAGTTCCCCCACGCCATAGGCCTTTCCCCGAGGATCGGGCAGAGAAGTGGGATGCAGCAATATCAAAACGGCCCTTTTGCGGCCGGTAATCAGTTCAAGGCCCATCGCATGTCACTCCTTCCAAGACTAAAACAATCAGCACACGTGCCGTCCATCTATCCACAAAAGCCAACCAAGGAACAATCTAAATCCAGAGTGTTCGCAGTTTGATGCTCGGAGTCGGGTGGGAGTTGAGGCGCCGGAAGTGTGCGATTGCAGTTGATATCTCGCGGCCCTGATTTGTGGAACCGCGCAGTCGTTCCGACTATACTTTGAGGTGTTCTTGGGGCCGCATCGCGTGATTTCCGCTTTTCGTTTGCACTTGTCCGGGTTTTCCTATATTCATGGCTCTTGCCGAAGGTGAAAGAGGTGCAGTGTGATGCAATTGGATATAGAAACCAGACAAACCGGGCTTCGCAGGATGCGCAGGGGCTGTCGTGTCGCATCGGGACTGATTCTGAGTGGGAGTTTCCTGCTCTCGCTGGTCGCGTGCGGTTTGTTTCGGGAAGAAGTGATTATTCCGCGTCAGCCGACTGTGGCGGAGCAGTTCGCTTTCGCCGACAGCCTGTATCGCGAGTTTGCGAATCCGATCCACCAGCGCGATGAAGCGGAACGAGCGACCAAGGCCCGTGCCGCCTTTGAGCAGGTTATCAAACTTTTCCCCGGCGAGCGTTCCTATGCAGGCCGCTCACGCCTGGGTCTGGCTATGATCGAGATGAAGATGGGTAGGCCGAAGAAGGCGTTGCGCGGCCTCGAAGATCTGATCGAGGAGTATCCGGACGACGAAACCATCCAGATCTATGCGCAGTCGGAGGCGGGCGGCTTGTATGACGATCTGGGCAAGCACCGGAAAGCCAAGGAATACTACTGGAAGGTGTGGCAGCGGTTCGGCCAGCACCCCAATGGCGAATTTCAGCGGCTGGCTCGTCTGGCCTATATCAAGTATCAGAAAGTCTGGACCCAGTGACCGCCGTCCCCAATCGGAAAGGAAAGTCGGAATGAACCGCGACCAGTTGCTCGAGACCCTCGAGAAGCACAGCATTCCCTGTTTCAAGAAGGACCTCAAGGATGGAGGGACCCTTGTGATCGCCCGGCGCGGCGCCCGTGTTCTGGGCCTCTTCCCTCAGGGAGAAGGAAGCAGCCCCACGCTTCTGTGGATCCACCCGCATATCGAGGCGATTCTGGCCGGCAGCCTCACGGATTGGGAGGGCGATGGTAGCGGCGGCATGGGAGGCGACCGCCTTTGGGTATCGCCGGAGCAGAACTACTACTATGAGAATTCCGCCGGGTTCGATGGCTGGATGTGCCAGTTTCAGATGGATCCCGGCAAGTATGAAGAGGTCGAGGCGCGCGAGGGAGAAGTCCGCTATCGCAATCGCTTTGACCTGCGGGACGGGCTGAGGTGCACGACTTTGAAGGATGTCACTCTCGAGCGGACGCTCTGGGTTCTGGAGAATCCCCTGGCTGATCGCGTCGCCCTCAAGCCGCTGTTGGCGAGGGTCGGATATGTCGGCGTGGAGACGCGTGAGGTTCTCGAACTGCCCGACCAGGAGGAGACGCCCGTTCTTTGTCCCTGGGGGCTTGCGCAGGTTCCGTCACCTGCCGCCGGAGCCGGAACCGTTGTGGTGCCTACCGCTCGCCGGGCGCGGCCCATCGGCTATTTCGGAGAAATTCCGGACGACCGCATTCATGTTGGCGAGGATCAGGTCTGTTTTAAGATCGACGCGCAGCGCGTGACCAAATTAGGCATTCAGGCTGAAGATATCAACCCCGAGGGTCCCGTCCGGGTAGGCTATATTTCTCCCCTGGGGCGTCCGTCTGGCAGCGGGCCCGCTGCCGCTATGGCCGACCCGGGCGTAAAGTGGTCCCTCATTGTCAAAGAATCGAAGGATGTGGCCCGCTCGAGCGATTTGGCCCTGGACCCGGCCAAGGCGGATCCCCGGGGGCCGCGCGGTGTGGTGCAATCCTACAACAACGACGTGTCGATCAAGGCGGCCTTCGGTGAGATTGAGATCCAGTACCTGCCCGTCGAGAAAGATTCCGACGGCATGTGGCGGTCGACCGTTTCGACCCGACTGATGGGCTATGCGGGCGAAAAATCCGATGTTGTGGCCCTGGCCCAAGAGATCCTCGGGCTCGAAGATATCCATCTTTTCTGATTGATGCCGCTGGCTAGAACCACGAGGGCTGGCCGCTCTGGCTGGGATTCACGCAGGCCACCCAGTGGTCCGTCTCTACTTCGTGAAGTTCGGGCTGTTCGTGCGAGCAAGATTTCCCGCGGATGGGACAGCCCGGGCCGGGTTCGACCATGATGGAATCGGCCAGGCGCGCTTTTCTTCGCCCCGCACCAGCCGCGCCCTTGGGCACCGCCTCCAGGAGTGTTCTCGTGTAGGGGTGGACCGGGTTTTCGAACAGCACCTGACGCGAGGCGAGTTCGACGATCCGGCCGAGATACATGACCGCCACGCGATGGCTGATGTGGCCGACGACCGATAGATCGTGGGAGATGAAGACGAACGACAGGCCATGGCGCTCTTGCAGGTCCTGCAACAGGTTGATGATCTGGGCCTGGATCGAGACATCGAGGGCCGAGACCGGCTCGTCTGCGA
>JABMPG010000090.1 GCA_013203855.1 bacterium | reverse complement strand
ATGAAGATTTATGACTCACACCACTAGCTGCCGGGTAGAGGGCTCCATTTCCGATTACGGGACGGCCGAAATCTCATCCTTTCCCACCTGTATCATTCAGCAAAAGACATTCGCCGGTTCGTCGGGGCGGTGAAGGCCGCCGTGGCGAAGCAGGGAAGTGCACAGAATTCTCAGACAGGATAGCAGAACCAACCGGATCAAGAACTGTCCATTCCTATCTTGTTGATCCTGTTATCCTGTCCGGATCTGTGCACGTCATATCCCCCTTCGCCCCTACCAGAAAAAAAAGACGGAGCCCGATATGAGCTCCGTCGAATGAATCGTCAGTGGTGATCGGGCGAGGCGTTTTTCAGAGCGCTCAGGCCACGGCTGCCTTCCAAAGGTAGGCGGCTTCGGGGGCGACGATCTTTTGGTCGTAGTAGCGCTGAACGCGGACGATGTCGCTCTTGCGGCCGTGCTCGCGCCAGGTCTCGACCAGGCGGCCGTTGACCGAGCCGGGCGCCAGGGTCCAGGTGAAGGAATAGGCGAAAGCGACGGTCTTGAGGGCGGCCCGGCGCGGGATGTACGCCAGCACCGCATTTTTTCCCCAGACGTACTGCATGGAGGCGGTGTTGCCGGGGAGGGACGTGTTTTTGACCGCGCGGGGGACGAGGACCTGGTCGACGTCGAAGAGCGTGGCGAGGATGGCGGGGGTGGGGATGCCGCCGGTGGAGTACTGCAGGGCCTCGAGGACCTTGGGGTGGACGCGGACCTGGGCGTAGACCTCCTGGGGGAGGATGAGGACGTTGGGCATGATCTGGATCTTCTCGGCCACGGCGTCCTTGCCGGTCTCGATGGCGGTCAGGGGGTTGGCGTCAGCGTGGCTCCACTGGGTGACGCCGGCGAGGGTCGCGCCCGGGATGTCGCCGTTCGAGGTCATCTGGGCGACGAGGTCGATCTCCTTGTTCAGGTCGATCTTGTCGGAGAGGAACTCGGTGCGGTCGATGTCGGGTTGGATGGCGGGGTCGGCGTTCTCGCGCTCCTCGTCGGGGATGACGGAGACAAGGGCGTGGTCGGCGCGGTAGTAGCTGTCGGTGGAGAGGGCGAAGTCGACCTCGTTGGCCTCGGCGCCAGGGGCGCGTTGGTCGTTGGTGGCGCGGAAGGACTCGCGTTCGGCGTCGTATATGTAGTAGCGGTCCTGCTGCTTGCGCACGCTGACTGGCGGGGCGATGATGTCGGAGATGAACGCGGGGTTGCGGTAGCCGACGCTGACGTTGGTCAGGGCGACGTTGACGTGAACCTGGGAAACTTCAGGCATGATGAAATGCTCCTTTCGGGTTTGGGTTCAGGTTGTGTGGGCGCGTGGGGGCTAGGCTTGGGCCGTGCCTTCGCGCTCGTGGAGGGAGATGAAGACTTCGAGGATGTCGCCGTCATCGGCGGCGGCGGTTTCGGCGAAGCCGAGGCACTCGGCCTGGGTTCCGGCCGCTTCGTCGACGGCTTTCACCTTGCCGGTGTCGTCGGCGACGTTGACAGGCGAGCCGACGGGGATTTCTCCCGCCGCAACGACGCGGGCGATGCCGGCCTTGCGCACCGCGACGTTCTGGTTGACGAGGGACTGGGCGTGGACAGTGACGCCGAGGATCGAGCCGGCGTTGGCCGCCGCGGGCAGGGCGCACTCGCCGGGGTTCGTGCCCTGGACAACCACCCGGCCCCCGCCAACGCCATCGGCGTCAGTGACCTTGTAGGCCTTGTCGAGAATGTAATGAGACATGATCTTTCCTCCTTGCTGAGTTGAACCGATGTCCGGTTCGTGGGGATGGGGTTCAGAAATGTGAACTGAAGTTTGCGGCACATCAGAATGTTGTGCGAATCAGGAACAGACCGCTCTGAGGGCCTCCGCGTAGGCGACGTCGGGGTTCGATTCGCGATATCGGCAGGCGCGTTCGTGGAGATTCATGGAGGCGGTGTCCACTCGGACGCCTCGCCAGTTCGAGGGAAGGTCGACCGGCCGTGAGACGGAGCGATGGAGTGCGGGCACGGCTCCGGTCAGCTCGCCCATGGGGACGCTGGGGGCGAGATGGGCGAGAAAGCGCTCGAACCAGGCGCGTAGGGTGAGGGGAGCGTTCGCGGGATCGTCCGAGAAACGAAGGGGGCGCGAATTTTCCAGCGCGGCGAGGAAGGGGGCCAGGCCGGCTTCCTCCCAGAGGGGCAGGAGCCGTCCTTCGGAGCGCATCTGCTCGCAGAAGGACTGAATTTCGGCGTCCACCTCGGGGGTGAGGGGAGTCAGGTCGGGGTCTTCGTGGGTTTCGGCGAAAACCGGATCGGGAGCGGTCTCGGGGACGTGAGGCTCACGTGTTTCGTGTTCGGCGACTGGGGTCTCCTTCGTTTCCTCGAAGAGGATCGCGACGGGCTCGGCGGCGTCCTCGGCGAAGACGGGGTCGGCTAGGCCTTTGACGACGGGGGCTCCGGCTCCGAGAAAGGTGAGGGCGCGCAGATAGGGGCGTCCGGTCGTTTCGAGCCGGCGATACAGTTCGATGCTGCGTTTTTTGAATCCGCCCGAGCGCATGCGGTCCAGGAACTCGGCCTGAAGCCCGCCAAGCCGCGCCATCAGAACTTTGCCTGCCCGGCGAAGCCCGCGCACCCAGCCGAGGGCGGGGCCTTCCTGGAGATGATCGACCGTGACGGGGGCTTCATGCACGGCGGGGTCGTAGTCCGTGGCGAGGGTCTCGAGATCCGCCTCGGAGTAGCGTCCCCGGGGGCCGTAGTCGCCCGCTCGAAAGATTTCCACTTCCATTTCGTGTTCCATCGTGACCTCCTTAACAGAGAGTGTTGGGTTCTGGGTTAGCAGCCATTTACAGCTGGCAGTTCTCGGTTCGATTCGCCTGAGACAGCCTTTCATCTACTTGCTTGCATCCAGATCACTGTCGTTTTCCCGCTCTTCTTCCGAGCCCCCTTCGGGGACGACAGGGGCGGGGGATTCGGCGTCGTTAGATTGGCCGAGCCGTCGCGGGGCCTGGGGCTCGACTCGGGCGTCTCCCCAGGGGACGGGGTCGAGTCCGAGCCGGGTGCGGGCTTCGTTGACGGTGACTATTCCGTAAGCGAGGTGATACTGGAAAAGGTTCTGGTCGTCGTGGGAGAGGACGCTTTCTGTGTCGAGAGGGGCGGGGCGCTTGTACTTGTCGTAGAAGTGGCGCCGGGGGAGGGCGACCCCGAGGGCGACGAGTTGGCGGTCGACGCTGATCTCACGTTCGAGGTCTTCCCGACGGGAGGTATCCAGCGTCCAGCGTGGGGCGGGGACATGGGCTCCGAAGTTGAAATCGACGAGCCAGCGGACGAGTTGGTTATTCAGGACTTCTTCGAGGGTGCGGGCGTCGGCTTCGACGTATTCGTTGCGGACCTCCTGATGCACTTTCGCCAGAGCCAGGCTCCCGCTGCGGCGGCCCTCGCTGGAGGTCAGAGTGGCGCCAAGGACGAGTTTGGAGACTTCGTCGTTGCACCAGGAGGCGAGCTCCTGATAGGTCGAGACGTTGCCCGAGCGCTTGGCTTCGAGCAGGTCGAGGGTGATCGAATCGGGCACGGTGACTCCGGTATCGTTCTGGAGGCTGTCGATGACCTCGAGCAGGCGGTCGCGATCCTCGTCGGAGGCGCCGGGCCCGTAGCGGCCGATGATGGTGGGGGCGCCGAATTTTTCGTTGTAGACGAGCCAGAATTTGAGGTTGTTCTTCTTGAACCAGTAGTGCCAGTAGGCGCGAGCGCATAGGCCTTTGCCCCAGGGATTGTCGTAGAGCCCGCCGAAGGTGAAGCGGATGAACTTGCGCTCGGGCAGGGGCAGCCCGGCCGTGCGGCCTTGTCGGGAAATCAGGCCCTCGGGACGGGTCCGGCCGTGGTCCTGGAGCCGGAGCGAGCCGTCGGGGGCGAAGGTGAAGCGTTCGGGCGCGCGGCTTTTGAGTTCGGCGGCGTGGACGCGGCCATCGCGGACTTCCCAGATGATCTCCTGTACGCTCAGTCCCTTGCCCAGGGCGTCGAGGATGTGCATCAGGGACTGGTCGAAGCCGCGGATACGGCTCAGGGCCTCCTCCACGAACCGCGCCACTTCTTGAGGGGCCGGGCCTTCCGACGTGGCGATAACTTTGCGGGGGCAGCTCAGCACCCCGTTCTTGCGGGTTTGTAACACGGCGAAGAGGTGGGCGTCCTTCTCCTCCATCTCGTCATAGAGACGAAAGAGACTGCCCGAGGCGGCGTAGCCTTCGGAGCGAAGGATGTGGGAGGGGAATTCCTCGGGATTGAGGAAGCGATCCCAGGCTCCCTCGCTGAGCCGTCCCGCCACTTCGCCGATGATCGGTTTGGGGTTTGTCATGATAGCCTCCGTCCAGCGGCATCGCCGGAGAGTCCGGCGGCGACGGGAGAGGCTTGTCGAGTCTCTTTCCCGCCAGCCCGCGTATTGTCGAAGGCTGACGGGGAATGGTCCATTCCCTCAGGGGAGCAAAGGGACCCCTAACGGCACATGGGTGTGCGCCGGGCCTCTTTCGCGCATGGAGTTTCTCGGCGAAGACAGCGGTCGCAATGGCAGGCTGGAAGCCTGCGCGACAATTCTGCCGCCCGCCAAGGTGGGAAAGAACTCAGCGGTTGGAGAGTCAGATCGAGGGCAATGAGACGGGGCCGGGGCCCTGAGGCAGAAACTTCTTTCAAAGGCAACGGGAAGCATAGCTTCCCTCGAAAAGACTGAAGCATGCCTTCAGCATTTCAAGAACGGCGTCCCCTTTACTATGAGGCGCTTCAGCGACGGCGGCGGTACATGGCGATCTGGACGGCGACGGCCCCGAT
>JABMPG010000089.1 GCA_013203855.1 bacterium | reverse complement strand
GTCGCACTGTGGTCATGGTTACCCACGACGTGGACCATCTTCCCGCGTGCTGCGACCGGGTCCTCCTTCTGAAAACCGGACAGGTCCGGGCCATGGGGGCTCCGTCTGGAGTCTTCGAGGGGCAGGTTCTCTCCGATCTTTACGGCTGCGCGATGGAGGTGGCTCCGCGGGGGGGACGGTATCACGCCTTCAGCCTGGGCGGGGAGGAGCGGTCGTGAACTTTTGGGTTTTGTTCGGACCCGTCATCGTGGCGGCGCTGCTAGGGGGAGGCTCGGCGGGTCTGGTGGGGGTTTTCACGACCGGTTTGCGGATGCCTTTTCTGGCGGTGTGTTCGTCCCACGCGGCCATGGCGGGCGCGGTGGCGGGTCTGGTGCTTCAGGAGCGGCTAGGCTGGCCGGTCTCGGGGAGCGCGGCGGGGTTCGCGGGCGCCCTGGCCGGCGCGGGCGTACTCGGGTTTCTCCTGCACAAGCGGCGCGGCGACCCCAACGCGGCCATCGCGGTGGTCTTTTCCTTCCTGCTGGGATTGACCTTTCTGGGAATCGGCCTGCTCAAAGGCCCGAAATCGGCGGCGCTCGGACTTCTATGGGGCAATATCGTCATGGTCAATCGCGGGCAGATCGTCATCATGATGGTGGTCGCGGCGACACTTCTGGCCTTTCTTGTCGTTTTCCATAAGGAACTCAAGCTGGTCTTGTTCAGTCGGGAACTCGCGGCGGTTCTGGCTCCCGAGGGGTGGATTTTCGCAGCCCTCCTTCTCCTGGTGGCGAGTGTCATTACGATCAATCTCGAAATCGTGGGCGGGCTACTGTTGTTCAGCCTGATCTCGAACCCCGCGCTGGCGGCGCTTCAAGTGGCTCGGAGCTATCGGGCGGTGCTGATCTGCAGCGGCCTGTTTGGAGCGTTGAGCGCATTGGGGGGGCTGGCCGCCGCGTATTGGCTCAACCTCGGTGCCGGAGCGTGCATCGTTCTTTTCTCGACGCTGCTGCTCGGGGTGGTTCATGTTTTTGCGCGAGTCCGGGAAAGGAGGAGTCGGTTCTATGCTGCTTGACGCGGAACAGAACTCCATTGCGCAATTTTTCGACGACTGTGCCCTGCAAGGCTTCATGCGGGAATTTACGCCGGAAGAGTGCGGCAAACTCCCGGCTTTTCTCGAGCGGTGGGATATCCGGCCCGGTCATCGCGTTCTGGAGCCCGGCTGCGGGTCGGGCCGCCTCACGCCTTTTCTCTCCCGGGCTGCGGGACGCGAGGGCGCCATCACGGCCATCGATCTCTCGCCCGAGATGGCGCGCCAAGCGGCGCGGGTGGGAGCGGTCGAACGGGGAGATGAGCGGACAGGCCAGGCCGCGCCAGTTCAGGTTCTTCTTGGGAGTGTGTATGCCCTGCCCAGCGCGGATCGCTCGTTCGATCGCGTCATCTGCTGCTGTGTTTTTCCTCACTTCACGCGTCGGCTAGCCGCCCTCCGCGAGATGGCGCGCGTTCTCAAGCCCGACGGCCGCCTCTGGATCAGCCATTTTGTCGGGCGGCAGGTCCTGGATTCGTTTCATCGCGACGCCCACCCAGATCTGATCCGGCACACCCTGCCGTGCGCGCGGGAAATGGGCCGTCTCCTCAAGGCCGCAGGGTTGGAGGCCGTGGAAGTTTTCGATGGGGATGACGAGTATCAGGTTCAGGCAAAGGGCAGGGAGTGAGTCTTGGGTCGGATCGGGGCATATACACGAAGTCTTTGTAGGGGGCGCACAGCCGGGGGCGACTGTGCCGCGAACAGCGAAGAAAAGAGGAGAAGCAAGCGTCTGACGTTTCGCTCTCCTCAGAAAAACCCTTGCGAACGAGCGGCTTGTGACCCAGTATCGGCGGGGCAGCACCCGACGGAGCGATGCCCGGCGGGGCGGCAGCCCCTGAGACTGCGATCATGAGCCCGGATTCTCCCTTTTCAAACACTTCGAGCGGTTCCAGCGAACCGATGGCCCTTTCGCCGCTTTGGCTTCAGCGCAGCGGCCTGCCGGAATTCCTCAACAGTCAGGTCAACCGTACGGCCTGGTTGGTGTTCAAGACCGTCGTGGAACTGGACTGCGCCCGGAATGCCCGGCCCGGGACGGTAGAGATCACGCCGTTCGAACTGGCGAGCATGTGCGGTCTGGATGCCCAGACGACGGTCCGGACTCTCGAAGGGCTGCGGCGCAAGAAATATCTGGCTCTTTTTCTGCCCGAACACCCCGAGGAGACGGCCCTGGTCGAGGTGAAGGTTCCCCTGCCTTCGCCGCGTCCTGTCGAGGAGATCCGGGAGGAGTTTCCCTTCAACCGGCTGGAGCCCGGGGTCCGGTTCCGCTACGCGGCCGAGGCGGGAAGTCCGGCCGAGGAAGAGCACCGGGAATGGGCGGGTGGCAAGCGGGATCTTGAACGCGTGATCGACCTTTACCTGAACACGGTTGGCTTCAAGATCAACACCTTCATCCTGGACGAGCTGCGGCTGATCTGTCAGCGCTTCGAGCCGAGCGAGGTGGAAAAGGTGTTTTCACGGGCTGAAAAGAATGATATAAGGAGTTTGGGCTGGATCGTCAAAGAGCTGTACCGCACCAACCGACGCCGCCTGAAGAACCGGCCCTGAATCCCATGACCAAAACCAAGCCGAAAAACGAGACTTCGCCCACCGTGGCCGAGACGCCCGGGGTTGAAACCGACGCCGGACTCACGCCGGAGTGGCAGCAGGAATTCATGCTTCAGTCGCGTCTCGAGCGGGCCCGCATCCCGGATCGATTCCGCGGCAAGAACTTTGGGAATTTCAAGACCGCCAACAAGGCCCGCCGTGACGTCCTGCAGGCCGCCGAGGCCTACGTGAGCAGTTTCAATTTCCAGAACGGCTCTCCCAAAGGGCTCATCATGCGCGGCGTGGTCGGCTGCGGAAAGACCCATCTTGCCGTGGCGATCCTGCAGGCCATCATCGCCAAGGGCTACACGGGTCTGTACTACAACATGCCCGATCTCCTGTCGGACATCCGCGCGACTTACGACGATCGTTCTCCCCTCAGTGAACATGAAATTCTGCTGGAGGTGAACGAGCCGGACTTGCTCGTGCTGGACGATCTGGGCGCCGAGAAGACTGCGGACTGGATCAACGACCGGCTTTACCTGATCGTGAACCGGCGGTATGAGAACTGTCGGCCGATTCTAGTGACGACGAACCTGAGCATGGCCGAACTGGGCGAAAAGCTGGGCGAGCGGATCGTTTCGCGCCTGTGCGAACTGTCCGAACACCGTTTCCCCGAGTTTCCAAAGGAAGATTTCCGCAAGAAGCACATGCGGTGAGGGGAATGCACATCGTTCCAGTCCCACATTTTACGGCGTTTCTGAACTCAAGATCTGAACTGCAGACTGTAAACTCCAAACTATAGGTATCCCATGCTCCAACACGACCTGGCTCACCAGACTGCTGTTCTGACCCCGGAGGGAGATCTGGACGCCGCGAGCGTCGAGAGCTTCCGGCGCACGTTTCGCGACGCGATCGGAGACGGCTGCCAGTGCCTGACCCTCGATCTGTCCAACACTCAGTTCATGTGCAGCGCGGCCCTGGGCGCTCTTATGGAGGCCTACAGTCTCCTCAACCGCAAAGGCGGCTCCTTGAAGGTCGTCAATCTTCGCCCGCCAATCAAACGGCTTCTGCGCGAGACAAAACTGCTCGACATGCTCACCGCCGATGAGTCCCTCGAAGAAGACCGTATCCGCGCGCTCGAAGCGGTGCAGGAGCAGATGAGCGAGGAACTGCTGTTCCTGTCCCATATCAACACAATTACTTCGAATATTCTCCAGACTCAGGTGCCTGACCGCGTCTACGAGCAAACCCTCGAGGCTGTCCACCGGGCGCTCAAGCCCAAACGGGCCATGATTCTCCTCTTGTCGGAAAGCGAGGAGGGCCGCGTCTATCGGATCGCCGCATCGACGGGATTCGGCCAGGCCGCCGAAGGCCGGGTCCGCGGAATGATCTTTCGACCCGACACGTTCGAGGGGAAATGCCTTCGCGAGGAGAAAGCCCGCCTCTTCGGGCCCGATGCGCCGCTCAACGGAGACCGTTCGCCTCTTCTCGAAGCGCTTGCCGCTGGCGAAGGCTATCTCGGACCCATCGTCGGACGTCGCGGTATGATCGGACTGGTGGTAGTAGAGGCCAGCCACAATGCCTCGGCTTTCTTTCTTCAGAGCGCCCCTCTTCTGCAAGTCTTCGCGAATATCTGTGGTTTGGCGGCGGAAAAGCAGCAACTGCTCGAAGACATCCGCTACAAGAACGACCAGCTCTCCCGCACCTTGACCGACCTGCATCGCGCGCAGGACACCTTGGTCGAGGCTGGCAAACTTGCCGTGATGGCCGCCATGGTGCGAGGCATCACGCATACGCTCAACAACAAGCTGGTGCCGATCATGGGCTACGCCG
>JABMPG010000088.1 GCA_013203855.1 bacterium | reverse complement strand
CAAGGCAGGTCATCACCTGGATCAGGTTGAAGGTCTGGAAGATGTAGCCGATCTTGCGGCAGCGCAGCCAGGCCAGCTCGTTATGGTCGAGCTGGGCGATGTCCACCTGGTCGATGTAGACCTTTCCCGACGTGGGCTTCTGCAGGGCGCCGATCATGTTGAACAGCGTCGTCTTGCCCGATCCCGAGGGCCCCATGATCGACAGGTACTCGCCCTTGTCGACGTCGAGCGTCGCGCCGCGCAACGCATGGGTTTGCAGCTTTCCCATGGTGTAGGTCTTCCAGACGTCCACACCGCGAATGACGCAGGATGTCTCTTCTCCGGCGCGTTCGAACAGGGCTTCGAGTTTTTCTTTTTCCAGTTGTGGCATCTCACACCTCAGACATTGGTCCGCAGGGCATCGGCCGGCATCATGCGCGAGGCCACCGCCGCCGGATAGATCGCTGCCACGGTGGACAGCACCACTCCCGCCAGAAGTGACAGGAAAAGATAGAGCAGAAACTGAAGGAGTCCTGCCCGCAAGGAAATGAGGGCCAGTCCCGGCCCGTAGGTGATCCCGTAGATCAGGACGGAGAAAACCGCCCCGAACAGGCATCCCACCGTGCCGCCGACCACGCCCATGAATCCGGACTCGAGCAGGAACAGCCGCCGGATGAAGGCGGACAGCGCACCCAGGCATTTCATGGTCCCGATCTCGCGAAACCGCTCGGTCACCGACATCAGCATCGCGTTGCTGATCCCGATGATCGTCACCAGGAGGGAGATAATGACGATCCACAGATTGCGGAACCGGGCCTTGCGCGCCTCGACCGCAAGCCGCTCCGCTTCTTCGGACCGCATCTCCCGCTCCAGGACCACCGTGCTCACCCCTTCCGGGGGGGTGATCTCGAAAGACTTTTGCGACAGGGCCAGGACCCGCTGGCGCGCGCCCGCGAAAAGGCCAACCCAGTCCGCTTCCGGCAGGCCGCCCTCGCCCACCAGGATGATGACGCTCGTCTCGCGGCCGACCTCGGAAAGTTCCACCACCTCCGGTTGCAGGCGCTGGACCATGTCGGGCAGGGGCGCGCCAGTGGCGTGGGCCCAACGGATTTGACTCGGATTTCCCAGGGAGACCTGGCGCACGAGCCGCCTTTCCATCTCACTCAGCGGTCCGGCCTGGACGAAGCTGACCACGCGCTGCTCGGGGGGGCCCATTTCGGCCGTGAGAAAACTGTACATGCGCCGGACCTCGGTCCGCTGGCTGTCTTCCTGGGTCACCCCCTTCTTGAGCACCTGGCCGGTGAGGATCGACATGAGAAAGGCGATGCCGAAAACCACGCCCATGATCGTGATGAGCGAGCGGCCGAACCGGATGCGGATGCCCTGCATGACCACCTCGACGGCGACCTTGAGGGGGAGTCGGATCTGCTCCTGGATTAGACTTTGTTGGGCCACGGGCGTTTCCTTATCAGAACGGGGCGCCGGAAACGGCGGATTTGATGAGTCTCATGGCGATGGTGGCCATGCCGATCAGTCCCACGCCGGTGAAATAGCCGGCCAGCAGCGTGGGCGCCATTCGGAGGAACTCCTGAGAACCAAACTTCTTCTGAAGATAAAACCGACTCAATAAGGCTCCGATCACCTCGAGGATCATGAGGTGGGGTAATTGCCCGAAACCTCGTATCATCCCGTATATCAGCATGATCGGCAGTTGGAAGAAACTGAGGATGCCATAGAGAATCACGGTCCCGAAATACCCGGTCCCGATCACGGCGGGATGGATGGCCTTCATGAACTCGCTGTCCATGATGCTTTTGTCCTCCGGGTCGTCGCCCGGAGCCACGAAGGTCGAGGAATAGAGCAGGACCTGCCGCTTAGCGAAAAGTTCCCACTGAACCTGCGCGTTCGGGAACATTTCGGAGGGGATCGGGTCGGAGTGCCAGATGAAGCCCCAAAAGGTGAGGGACAACACGAAGAGAATCGGCAGGGCGACCAGGTCGGTCTTGACCAGGGACCAGAAGCTCACGCCGGTCAGTTCGTTAACGCGGAATGACTGGGCCTGCTCGCCGAAATTGTACATCGGCACCGGGGCGAGCCAAATCTCGATCCCCTTCGCGCCCGAGAGCAGATAGACCGCTTCTTTGATGTGCGGGATTTCGACGTGCTGACCAGACACTCCGAGGAGCCGGGCGTTCACATAGGAGATGAAGGGGCTGTAGAAGAAGGCGAAAAAGATCAGAAAGAAGGCCACGTTGGCTGTCCGGGGCAACAGAATCCAGCACAGGGAGACCATGAGGATGGCCGAGAAAACATAAATCGCCAAGGCGATCCATAGCGGATAATCGCCCCGGCTTTTCTCGGGCGTGGCCCAGAGGTTCTCCGCCTCCTCGTTCCGCGCGCGCTTGGCTTTGATATCTCGCATCTTCGCGCGCATGTCCCGGATCGTGGCATAGACACAGACGGTGGCGATGCCCAGCCCCGCTCCAATGGTGAAACTCAGCCAGAAGTCGATCTCGTTCGAGAATGTGGTGTTGACGGTGTCCATGCCCGGTTGCCAGGTGTGCAGAATTCCCACGTGGTGCAGAATCGGGTTGAGCATGGCGGTCAGACAGATGGCAATGAAGGTTCCGATGACCGACCAGAAGGGGAGAACGAAGCCGAGAAAGATGACGCCGATGTCGATGGTCAAGCCTGTGGGGGTGGCGGGAAGAATGCTCTCGGTGAGGACGGTGGTGTCTACGAAAGGCAGGGGAATCAGGAAGAACGGCTTGGAGAGAAAGAGGCCCGTAATAGCGGGAATGCCTACCTGGATCATGCCGAAGCCGATCCCGATGGAGGCGCCAAGGGAGAAAATTCGCCAGCGCTTGCTTTTTTTCTTCTCCCCGGGCTGGCCGAGTCCCCGCTCCATCGTGTCGTCGGCCTTGATGGTTTCATCCGCCTCGGCCAGGGCCATGGCTCCCTGGGCCCGGATCGGCGCCAGCGGGAAGGGCAGCTTCTCCACGTCCGAGGTCAGGCGGAAAAAGAAATAGCCCAGCGTATAGCGCTGAACGAAGCCGATGATCATGACGAAAAACGCGATCGCGAGAGGCAGGCGCCAGTCGGGGTGCAGAAAGTCTCGCTCGGTAATGGCGGGGCTGTCATAGGCCGGGGCAAACCAGGATGGGAAGGCTCCCAGCATTCCTGCGTCGCGGGCGGCGTCGCTGCCGACGAGATACGCGCGGTATACCTGCCACCCCAGAGGCCCTCCGGGGAAGAGCACGTGTCCGGCCATGATGATGCTGGCCGCGTGCAGAAGAATGACCAGGTTCTGCTTTGAGAGTTGGCGCAGGCTTCGGCGGGCCACCTCGCCGAAGAGAATGACCGTCACCCAGGAGGCCGCCTGGCTCAGGCTGTGCCCGGTCATCAGGCTCAGGTAGATTCCACCCGGCATCATGACAAGGCCGCAGAAGAAAATCCCCGCCACCGTGGTCCACCCGAAGCCTTCCTTGAATTCGGTCGGCGTCTCGAGCAGCGTGCGGTAGCGTTCTATCTCTTTGTCGTGCGTGTCGGTCCGGGCCATATCGATCCTATCCTGCAACCGGGGTCTGGGATGTCAAACTTGAAATGCTTTGCCGGAGGCTCTCCTGGGCCTCCGCGAACATGCTGGCCCGCTCCTCGGGATGTACCGCCCGCCAGTGCAGGAAGTGCCGTCGGACCAGCGTCACGAATCCGAGGTTCAGACGCAGCCACGATTCGCGCGTGCCCGAGAGCCTTCTCAGGGCGATGCGGGCCTTGTATTCACTCGTTTCCGGGTCGGTGGGCAGGCTGATGATCATTTGCTGCGAAACGCCCAGGTCGAAGGGCTTGAGCCAGATCATCGCCTCGATCTGGGGGATGAAGCCGCCCTGAGCCAGAGAATCCGTCTCGTTCGAGATGCCGGTCTGGGGCGGGGCCGCGAAGAAGCGTCCCGCGCTCCCCTCGCCGTGATCTCTCAGATAGCGGTCGAAGAAGGCCAGAATGGCGATCCGGTCGCGTGGGGTGAAAGTGAAAGGCAGGTCGAAGGCCAGCTCGTCTCCCACGGGCTCCGGCAATTTCCATCCCGACTCTTCCGCCGGGGCCGAGATTTCCATGGCCGATCGGGCGGGGAAATAGGTGGAAATGAAAACAGCCAGCGTGATCGTCAGGGACGCGTAAATCGTCGTGACCGACGTGAACGTCATGTTCAGACCGCCCGTCAGGCCCAGCTCGGTTAGAATTCGGCCCGTGCCCTGGCTGAGCAGATAGCCCCCCACGGCCCCCACCACCGCGTACACGAACGCCTCGGTGAAAAACATGAAGAAGACGTAGCGTGGGGCAATGCCCACCGCGTTATACACGAAAATCTCATCCCGGCGTTCGTAGACCGAACCTCGCATGGTATTCAGGACCGTCAGCGCGGCGATGATCAGCGGGATCAGCAGATCGATCAGGCCCGCCAGCGTTGTCTCGCGGGTGCGTCGCCCCCAGTACGCCACGCCGTCCAGGCCGTAGAAGACCGGCTCGGCGTTCTGTTCCATGTAGTCCTCGATAGTGATCTTCGCGTCCTTGTAGGAAACATCGCGCATGGAGATAACGAGGGAAGAATAGCGGATGCCGGCATTCTCGGCGCTGATGTGCAGGTCCTTCACCGGCGCGAGAACCAGTTTCTCTGCCGAGATCCGTGGATCATCGTCCGACGCCAGTATCAGCCAACCCTCCCGATCAAGTTGTTCCATGCTCTCGATATCGAACGGCAACAGGTCCTGGCCGTCGATATCAGTCAGATTCTGGAAGTGTCGCGAATCGAAGATCCCCAGGACGAAAACATCCCGTCCGTTAATGGTCACGATGGGCTGCCCTTCGTTGACCGCCTGGGCCGTTACCCCCAGCGCCTCGGCCATCTTATCCGGCAGGATCACCGGGTCCAGAGCATCGGTATCGAGTTCGTGATCTTCCGTGAACCACCGCTTTTCCGTGATAAAGCGAATCTGGTCCCGAAGAGGCTCTGTGGCGGTGAACTGCAATATCGAGTCGAACTCCACCCGCCGGGGGACGTCTCCGCTCCTGAATGTTGCCTCCAGTTGGGGATTGTAACGCTGGCTTTCCTCGAAATTCTCCGAACCGACCCATATCTGCCGGGGACAGATTTCATAGTCCTCCCCGTACTTGCTCTGCACCGCAAACACCTCTGACGAGCTCAGGGGTTTGAAGCGCTCGCGCTTGATCAGAAGACCTTGGTAGGGGGCCTTGGCCAGCGCCACGTTCTCGTCCACCACATCGTTTTTCACGGACGTGAAACAGATCATGACAAAGGTCAGAAGCGTCAGCGTCGCGCAGGTCAATCCCGTGCGCACCTTGCGCCGGTGCATGTTGTTGAGACCCAGCATGAAGGCGGACCCGATCACTCCCAGCGTGTTCACCTCCGCCGCTGCAACTTTCCCCCGCTTCCTCCTCAACTCTTCCAGGTTTTCTTGAAACTTGCCTGAGAAGAGGATCGTGATACCCCCGGAGATCAGGATAATCACGAAACCGAGCAGGATCATCAGGGAGGATCGGACCATCTGGAAGGCAGGATGGAGAAGCCGCAGGAGCACAAAGACGGCCAGGAAAATCACCGCCTGGGCCACCAGCTGCTTGCGCACATCCGGGAAGCAGAATACCAACTTCTCGAAGAAGAAGACGAAAGGCACCAACAACGCCAGGTACCACAGAATCCCCAGCACGGCCTCAAAAATCGACTCCCGCAGGACGGGATGGTTCAGCGTGGCATAGGTGACTGCGTCACGCGCGAGCTGGGTCGATTCATGCTTGGACAGATCGGGCTCGGCGCTGGCGGCGAGATAGGCCTCGCTCTTTTCGTGATAGACGTTGGTCATTTCGTCAGCCATGCCGTACTGGTTCTGCAGGTCCAATCGCTTGCCGTTGACATAGAGCATGGACCGCGCCACCTCGAACGGCACGTCCAGAAGCACGGCCGTATCGGCGACGAGATATCCGTCCCCGTCGATCTCCCGATTGGGATCGAGCCGGGCCACGTCATTTACGCCGAGCATGAACGCCCGTGTCATCTTGGCCAGTTCATTGCCCGGGGCGCCCGACTGAAGCTGGAGGTAAAACCGTTGATCCGGCTCCAGAAAAGCCATATCGATGCCCACGTCCCGGAACAGGCATTCCTTGCGGAAGGGGGTGAGGCCATCCTTGCTAATGAATTCGACGCTGGAGTAGTCCTTCATCGTCTGGGGGTTGATGCGGTCCAGAAGCGCGACCGGCATGGCGCGGAAGGTGACGATGGTGACGTTGCGGATCGCCCCGGGATTCTGCCAGTTTACCCGGGCGGACTTGTAGAGTCGCTGTCCTTCCTCTCCCTCGTCCTTGACGTAGGCGAGCAAGCCGTTTTCGTCGTAGGAGGCGGCCAGAGGCGTGTGACCGCTTTCCAGCCAGACGTTAATCCACGCCGGAAAATCCGACGCGTTGTGGGGCAGATAGTATTTGCCATAGACGTCGGCGAACAGGATCAGGTTTTCGTAATAGCCCGGCCAGCAGAACTGCGCGTTACCCGGACGTGACCGGCAGGCGATGATCGCGTTCTTCAGCGGGAAGTTCGGCACCACCGATTGACCGACGTTCGATACTAGAGCGCGCCCGCCCCAGGTCTGATTCTTGAAGATCCTCGGAGTCGTCGGGTCGAGATAGCCATTGCCATGGGCCAGGGAGAGAATCCCCTCGCCCATCACCGCCATGGAAAGCCGCAACGTCTCGATATCGTGCATGAAAGGCAGGTCGGCTGGCGCGGTGTAGCGGCTATAGCTCTCCGAGCGTTCAAAATTGAGAAAGGTGTACGAAGCGTACCCGAATTCCGTCTGCATGCGCACCGCTTGGCGTGGGGAATCGCCGATGTTACGGCCCACGATCCGGTGCTGCCACCGGTCGAGGGGCGGCAGGGAAAGGTCTTCGAGACCCAGGCGTTCCCGGGCCGAAGACAACAGGCTCATGACCCCCACCGCAGCCGGAGAGATCACGTACTGTCCCGTTTCGAAGCTCAGAACTTCCCGCTTCACCTCCGTGTCGAATGGCGGCAGAATCTTCGAGTCGAAGAAGCCGATATTCTCGTAACGATTGATCAACCGAACAAGAGCAATCTCCTGGCTCAACTGGCGATGCAGGATCTCGTGATGGGCCAGAAGCTCGTCGAAACGTTCTTTGCACAGCCGTCGCACCTCGTAATCCTGAACAAACACGGCCTTCTGGCGCAGGAGGTTGAGCACGCTGTAGCCCGCGGCCGAAGCGACGGTCTCATACTCTGCCAGTGCGTTCTTGTAACGAGTGAAGGCCTCGCCGTAGACATCCTCCGACAAGCTACGCTCGAACTCGATTTTCGCCTGCAGCTTTGGTTCTGAGAACTTCAGAACCAAAGCATTGAGAACATAGTGGAACTGCTCGTCGAAAAACTTGCGGGCCGGGGTATCCAGTCCGTCCAGCAAGGCCTCGGTACCCGCCGATTCGTGAATAAAGGCCGGTTTCTCGAAGAACTCGAGAATGGCTCTTGCCGTCTGAATCTTGTCGTCGTTCTCCTCCTGCCTCTGCACGAGAGGCTCCAGCCTCCGCCCGCCCGATTCGGCCTTTTCGGCCTCGGTCTGTTCGCCCGTCAACCCGAAGGCAGCCAGAAGGGGGTTCTCCTCGCCCTGGGCCTGATTGGTGCTCAGAATGCTCAACAGGCGGTTTGGGCCATCTTCGGCCATGATCCCGGACCAGGCGACGAAAATCACGTCCCGGCGCAACGAGTCCCGGTAGGGAACCATCCCCTCGAGGAGCGCCATCTGCAGAGCAGGCTGGATCGCCTGAAGAACGCCCGGAGCCCGGTCCGGCAGCAGAGAGCGCGCATCATAGAAAGAGGTGACCAGAAGCGCTTCCTTCGTCGGCTCCTTGGCCCGCAGAACGCCGTAGAGAGTCCGGTTCGGCGCATTTTCGAAAATCGTCTTGACCCGCAGGCGAATCCTTTGGCCCAGGTAGTCGAATATCTCCTCGCTGGCGGCCAAGCGCACGTAATTGACGGGCACACTCGATACCATCCCGGCGTCTCTGGCCTTGATGCGGGTCCACGGGGCCTCGTCCAATCCTTCCGGTGTCGCGACGATCAGCGCCTTGACCCCAAGCCGGGCATAGCGGATCCAGTCGAAATTGTAGTCCTTGTCGGCCATGCCTTCGCTTGCGTCGATCAGGCCGATGCAGTCGGTAAAAGACTTGCGCGAGCGCAACGTTTCGGACGTCAGTCGGACCAGTTCACCGCTCAGCCCTCCCTCGGGAGTCACCTGGGGCTGGAGATGATTGGGGAAGAAGGGAAAAATCTCGACGTCGGGGAGGGGGATCTCGGTCTCCGAACCATCGGGGCGGACCTGAACCAACGAGATCTCCCGCTGGAGGGTCGCGGGTACCGCCGTGCGCAATTCTTGCTGGTAGATCTCCAGGCCGGCCTTCTCGAACTGCTCGCGAATATAGCCCTCGGTGGCGTAGAACCCGGGTTGTCCGAGAAAACGCGAACCAAAGCCCAAGATCGCCTCGAAATGCCGCCGCACATTCTCGACCGAAACCGCCGCCTGCATCGCCTCGGACGGGTAACTCTCATCT
>JABMPG010000087.1 GCA_013203855.1 bacterium | reverse complement strand
GCTGAAGGTGATCTCGACTATATTCGCGTCGACCTGAGACGCCGCGATCGGAACCAATTCTTCCGCTTCGGAAACCTGATAGGGACTGCCCGCGTCGGACTGCATCACAAAATCCTGGCCATCCAGACTGACCGTGAAAGTGGTGGGGGTGGACCACCGGGGCAGGTGGCGGAACTCAAGGTCCGTGTCCTCGGTGTAGAGCAGGAACACCGACTCGGATCCGGAAACTTCCGGAACTTCGAGCCACTGGCCATCTGCCTTCAAATCGGTTCGCCGGAAAATGCGCGTCACCCCGTCCCGGTCCTGTTGCTGATGAAAGGTGACCCGGAGGCTATTGCTCTGAAGGGTGGCCACGGCCGCAGTGTCAAGCGGCGCCGGCGGCGAGGAATCGCGCGTAAAGACGGCCGGCATCGGAGGATCGACGAAGATCGGGCTGGTCCGCTTCGACTCCATGATATTCAGGGGAAGATCGTTCGGGCTGCGGGGATCGTCAGTAAACATGACGCCGTCGCACCGGCCGTAGAAACCACCCACGTCGCGGATCTGCAAGAGATGCTGTCCCCCCGTCAAGGGCATGGTGGCGACCAGCTCCCAGTACCAGCCGTTGTAGGGATGAGCCCCGGCGATTTCGCTTTCCACGCCGTCGACGACGACCCGCATGGTCCGCTGGGTGGAGTAGGTGTCATAGTTCCTCGACCGGACCCAGATTTTATAGGTCGAGTCGATGGGTAGTTCGATGATCGTGATTGCGTCGGGCTGGATGGGTTCCGGAAACGAGCTGGGAACTTGAAGATATCTGTCGGAAGACGCCGCCCCGTCTCCGACAAGCATCCAGCCGCCATAGCTCTGGAAATCCTCCGCTTCGTATAGCTGCCAGACCGCGGCCTGCACGCTGGAAAACGCAGCCAAGACCATCAGGCCGATCAGCACGCCTCCGAAAAGTCTACCCTTCATCGTCGACTCCCTGCGAGTTCCATCCATCTCTTTCCCTCCTCAAGTAATGCGATCAGGCGCGACTAGTATTCCATCCAATGCTCAACCGAAAGTCTGGGACTACTTGGCTCTTCAAACCGAACGAAATCAGAGTTCGCCTTCTGGTTGAGATAGCAGGCCCTTACCCAAGCCGCCGAACGCGGCGCCCTCGCCACACGGACCTCATCGATCTTGCCATTGAAATAGTATCCCGGCTCCGACTGGTAAATCCGGCTGCCGATTCGCAGCGACTCCGCGTTCGTCAGCGAGCCAAAACCCGACACGTCATGGGGCCCGTCCGATGGCTGGCCATCCACGTAAGTATGACCTGTGTTCCCATCGCGAACAAAAGTGACGTAGTGCCACGTCTGCGCCATCAGAGAATCCGGGGCGGTGTAACAATAGATATCATTGGCCCGGAAAGCGATCTGATTCGACCCAAAACCCAAGGACCACTTGTTGGCAATCCCTCCGAAGTCCTTGGAGACCGGAATCATTGTGCTCAGGGAATTCTTGCTTATCCAGGCCGATACAGTGAAGGGACCCCCGCTGAAATCCAGACTGTCACTATCGGGCACAACGATGTCATCGTCTCCGTCGAAGGTCAGCCCGTCGCCGATCACCGCGGCGGTCAGAACCGGCGCGTTCGCAGTTCCATCGTTCCCGTAGGGCGAAGAATCGACTGGCGAGGCAAGGTGCCAGACACCCGAGTAATAGCTCGACCATACCTGGGTCGGATCGTTTCCGGTCCAGGAGAGGGGGTATCCCCAGAACATGGTCACGTAGGCGTTCGTGCTGCCCGCCGGAATGCTCGGAACCTTGACCCACACGGAGGACTGTCCCGAGGTATCCCACTTCTCGATTTCGAAGGGCAGATCGTTGCCGTCCCGGTCCTGAAAACACAGGTCGGCGCCCCCGGCCTGAAACTCGGAGTAATTGAAGTTCACGGGATCGAGCACGACCAGCGCCGGGAAATCTACCAGGTCTGAGGCGAGCCCCTCCGCGTTGAAGACGACGTTCTTCGCCATATCCCAGGCCCACGCCCCGACCAGCACATCGATCGATCCGGGATCCATGGCAAAACCGTAGAAATCCTGCACGCCCTCAACGGACACGTGATAGGACGTCGTGCGGTCAAGAGACGGGCTGACGATCAACGTGACGGATCGTCCTGCCGGATTCACAGTCACCCCCAGTATCGTCACGTTATTGTCCAATCTGTAACGGTCGGGGTCGCCGGCACTGGTCGGGTCGATCTCCTGATCGAAGAAAATCTCGATTTTCCCGACGGACACCGACCGCGCGGAGATGGCCTCCATAGGAAGAATGCCCGGAATCGACAGAGAAACGGTCTGCTGCGGAGTCGCGCCAGAAGCCGGGACATTCAACTGAAAATCCATGCTCTGGTGGAACGGCCAGGGATAGATGAGGAACTCGTAGGGATAGTGCCCGTCCTCAAGAGTCTGCCCATAGCCAGTCATCGTTAAGGTGACCGTCGTGCCGGCCACCGGACCACCCGTAAGCGCCACATAGAGGCCGTCCGAGCCAAAGGGGGACCGGATCCGAAACGCGTGCGCATCGCCCCAGTCGCCCGCCGCCTGGACGAGATGACCATTCTGGAGAGGGGGCCGTTTCGGAAAGATCTCCTGTTCCTCGGCGGGAAGAGACAGAACGACGATCCCCTTGGCGGGAACATCCACTTGGGCGGGAATACCCACGGGTTGGTCAACCGGAGTTGGACTCGCGCCCTCGTATCGTCTCCAAACCTCGCCCGTCAGCCCAATCAGCGAAGAGTTCAACGTGATGTTCGCGGTGATGGGCGAGTCGGACTGGCTCATAAGAACCAGGAAGAACCGATCGCCACTCCGCGCGGCGATCCAGTCAACGTCAATCGTGTCGAGTTGAACAAGATCGCGGTTGATCCAGGGAACCGCCCCCGTTTCGCCATAGATCACTCCCGGTTGCGTTCCATAGATCCGATCGGTGAACCAGACGTAGTTTTTCTGCTTGTACCAGGGGAAGTCGATCTGGCCGCCAGAACGGACGCTTGCCTCCGTAAAGAGGAAATCCAGCGTGAACATGAGGGTCACCGGAATATGATGGTAGTAAATGCTGGCGATATCGGGCCCCGCGTAAGGAAAGTCGGGCTGCAGGGGGATGTCACTGTAGTCCATGATGTAGTATCCGGGATAATTCGCGAAGCGCCCGATGATGGCATTGCGCGCATAGGTACGGAAGATGTCCCGTCCGGTTCTCCCGAAAACACGGAGAAGATCGTTGCACCAGCCCGCGTTCGTAATGTTGGCCATCCTCGCTTCGCCCTGGAAATAGGTCCCGGGACCTTCCAAGCCCAAACCAACGCGGGAAACCCACCATGCGGGCACCTGCTTCTCGACCACGTCGCCTGGCTGAAGGGGGAAGCCCAGGCGAAAGGGCACGTCGTCTTTCCACCACAGGTGGGTGACGGCCATGACCTCGCCGCCGGGATGGATCGTCACGTCGCCGGATGGGTGCATGGGATGGGACCACATGCCTGCCATGGTGTTGAAAGCGCCTTCCTCGGCGGCATCGAGGAAGATCTGGTTCTCCGTCACGTCGTAGAGATCGACGAGGTCAAACCAATATGGATAAAAGCCGTAATTGTAAAAGTTGTTATAGAAAACCGGTTCGGTCTGACGTCCGAACACCTGCGTGTTCACGAAGTCGGTCGCCTTCTGGACGATCTGGTTGAGGAGAACGGGGTCCGGACGGAAGCGGTACATCTCGAATTCCTCCACCCAATCGAGAGCGCGACCGAACAAACCATACGAGACCTGTCCGCCCGGAAGATAGAACTCCTCCAGCCATGGGTTCAGACCGTTCAGCATTTGATGGACGCCGATCCAATGGGCCGTGCCGTAATACTGGCTCGGAACCGTCAAACGGTAGGCATCAAGAGTGGCCTGATCCTCCGGGCGAACGATCCACCCGAGTTTCCGGGTCAGGGTGTAGGCGATGGTAGGTAGTGCCCGGCGGCGGAACAGGTCCTCATCCTGAGCCAGCATGGCCTCAGAGACCACAACAAGCGGCGCCGCCTGCTTGCTCATCGCCTTGGTCTCGATGTCCCAGAAGCCCTTGAGTTCGTCCGACCAACCACTCGCAACGTCGTCATCGATCAGGTCAAACATGTTGAGCGCGGCATCGGTGAGAGAGACCAGGGTCGGCTTGCGGTAGTCCGTCACACCCATGATGTGCTCGGAAATATACTCCATCCCCTCCTTCCAGTCGCCGACGACCACGACGATTCGCCAGGAAACCTTCTGTGGCTGACCCGCCGTCCACCGCGATCCCTCCAGGCCCAGAACGGGCGAGAAGATGGCGGGACGAGCCCCCTGCCTCGGGTCGCGCAGGCAAAAGCCGTAGGCCGCCTTGCGAGCGTTGGCCCAGTGAAAATCCAGTGTGCCCGCGTCAACCACGGTCGCGAGAGTCACGCTCTCCCCGCCCAGACTGTCCAGGCCCACCTCCAGCAAGGCGATGGGCTGAGGCATGATTTCATCGACCAGCATGAAAGGGCGCTTGGGCAGTCGCTGAAGTTGGAGCAGGGGTGGCATTTCCAGCGCGCGCACCTCGTCGGGTGTCCAGCCCTTTCCCGTCATCATACCGATGGAATAATAGGCGGTCACCGACGGCACCACCGTGAAAGAGCAGAGCAGGTCCTGCGAACCGGGCGCGAGGCCCCAGTGCCCCAGGGCGGTCTGCCCGCTCGTGGTCACATAGTCCACCTCGACGGTCTGCCCATCCAACTGCCGCGCCGCGACGGGAAACAGTTCTTCGGGCACTCCCGCCATGAAGGGATCGCCCGGGTCGTTATGAAAAACAATGTCCTGGCCCTGGATCGTGACCGGGACGCTGATGATCTGGGGCTGCCAGTAGGCCTGCTGCCGGAAGCTCACCGTAGTCACATCGGTCCGCAGCAAGACAAGGGTATCAGAAGTGGAAACCTCGGGCGCGGACGTCCACCCGCTGCCGTCGTACAATGACGTCTCGCGGATCAGCCGCGTGCCCATGGGTCCGCCCACTTCCTCATGGAAATCAATCTTGAGATGCTCGTTCTGAAGCGTCGCGACCACCGGTCCCAAGGGAAGAGGATAGGTGCCCTCGTAGGCCTCGGGAAGGGGAATCCTCGCCCAGATCGGATCGGTGCGCTTCGAATAGAGCGTGCCCCTGGAAAATATATTGGGATCGCGGGAATCGTCCGTGAGCAAAACCGCGTCGCACCGTCCGAGATAGTTGTTGACGTCGCGAAGTTGAAGAAGATGCTCGCCGGCGTCGAGCGAAATCTCCGCCACCTTCTGCCAATACCAGTGTTCTCCGGACACCGTCCCGTGGTCGCCCGCCTGAGCAGTCTCCACCCCATCCACGACCGCCCGGAAAAGCCGGGCGCCGGGCTGATACTCGGGATAGTCCTTGGCACGCACCCAGACATTGTAAATCGACGTCTCCGGCAGGGAGATCACCGTGCTCGCGTCGTCCACCGGAGGATTCGAAACCGGCATGACCACCAGATAGGTGCTGTTGTAGGCCTCGCTCTCGAAACCAACGCTCCACCCGCCGTAAGACTGGAAATCTTCCGCCTCGTACATCTGCCACACAGCGGCCCGGGAGGTCCCCAGGTTCCCCAACATAGCTAACAGTATCAAGAGAACGCCCCAAGCGTTCCGAAAAATTCCCAGGCTCCTCATCTGTCAAATCCTCCCCGAACCCCTTCTATACTCTCTTCTCTGAAGAAAGACTCCGGATCGTCTCCCACAGAACCGGGCTGGGCACCGGCCCCCTGCGAAGCGGGTCGTCCGTCTCTTCCATCCATTCCCACAGAGACGCCGCCAATTCCCGACGTGTCTCCTCGTATTCACCGTCCGTCGCCAGATTCACCTGTTCGAGGGGATCCGCTTCCAAGTCATACAGTTCTTCGCTCGGATGGCGCAACGGGTTCAGGCGGGCCTGGATGTTCTCGGGATAGGACGAACTGCGCATGATATCCGTCGCGACCTCGACGCCGACGAAAGCCTCGAAGTTGCGGATGTACTTGAAACGCCGGTCGCGAACAGCCCGCATCGGATCGTAATAGGAGTGGTAGGTTTTCTCGGCGAAGATCCTCTCGCGGTGACTGCCCGAGCCGTCAAGAAGAGATCGGAAACTGCGCCCATGAATGTCGGCACCGGCTTCAATGCCGGCCAAGTCCAACAGCGTCGGCAGGATGTCCACGTTGCTCACCAGCCCCCCGACCTCCCGGCTCGCCGACAGCATGCCGGGACACCGCATCATCAGGAGCACCTCGATGCCCGGATCGTAGAGCGTGCACTTGGCCCGGGGGAACGCTATGCCATGATCACTAGTCGCCAGAAGGATCGTGTTCGAACTCAGCCCCCGGGCGTCCAGAAGGTCCAGGAGATTTCCGAGGCCCTTGTCCCACAGGTTCACGTCGCCCTGCAAGGCCGCGAGATCGGAACGGGTGCCTGGGCCGTCGTGCAGATAGCCCGGCACGGTCACGCCCAGCGAATCGTCCGGTTCTCCCCCGCTCCCGCCGAACTCGCGATGAGTCTCCACCGTGCCGCATACGGCGAAAAAAGGCTGGTCGGGATTCCGGCGGCCATCCAGCCACATCCCGAGCTCACCCGCCATCTCGATCCCGCGTCGTTCGGGGGAGCGATGGTCCCATGGAAGCCGGGCCGCGTCCTTGATCTCATGGGCAATGCCGAACAGGGCCGTTTCATACCCCGCGCCATGGAACCGGCTGGCGGCATGCCAGTCCGCGTTTTCGAGGTCCCAGCCGAAATCGCCGCCCGTCAGGCCGAGCACACCGGTCGCATGGGGATATCGGCCGGTGAAGAGGGATGCGCGAGAAGGACTGCAATGGGGAGCGGTGCAAAAGGATTTCTGGAACAGGACACCCTCGGAGACCATACGGTCGGCGTTGGGAGTTCGAACCGTCCGCAGGCCATAGGGCCGGATATGCTGGCCGGTGTCGTGCGAAACATAGAGCAGGATATTGGGCCGACTGTCAGAAGGCATGGCTCATGTCCTTATCATTAAGGGGAAGATCTCGGGCATACTAGGGCGATCAGTCGGGAGGCAAATACCTCATCAATAGCGAAACAGTGCGACGTCTGACTTCTTACGATCTCGAAAGGGAAACGCGGCATCTGGAGCACCCTGATCCCGATGTTTTATTCAAACACAATGCCCACGCCCAGACAATGGGAAACGCGAGATGGAAACCCTCAGACCTCAAAACTGCAGGCTGCAAACTCAAATCCAAGGCCCCTTTTTGATTGCGGTGCACTACCTCCTGTGTATGGTAGACGGAACATGTCAACCCTCGCGCCAGAGAACTCTGTTTCGGCGCTGACCCCCAAGAACGCCTCAGGAGGAGTTTCAATGGTTGCGCCCTTGCCGATCCCGACGGATATCCCAGCCGGCCCCCGAGGCATAAGCGCCCCCGGCGGCAGATCTCTGCCCGAAATGGCCGGGGAGACGACGCCCGACGCGCCCCAGATATCGGAGATCACCGAGATCACCTTTCCTGATGAAACACTGGCCATGACGGGCTGGAATCTCGAGGGCGCCCACCTGCGAGTCTGGGCGGAAGGCCGGCAGGACTCCCTCCAACCTCTCGAGACGGGTCCGGACCGGACGCTCGCCGTCGTCCCGAAGGATTTTCCGAAATCAACCCTTCTGGTCTGGCCCGAACGAGACGGCCAGGTTGGCCGTCACATCCGCGTCAACGCCGCCACCGCCTGGTGGACCTGGCCCGGACTCGTCCGCGCCGGTGAAGCGCGCACCATCAAGATCATGGGCAAAAACCTTTCTCTCGAAGCGGAAACGCAAGGAATCGAGTCAAAAGTGTACCTCGAAGGGCCAAAAGACGGGTGCTTCCTCGAGATCGAAACCGCCGAACCCTATCACCTGGAGGCGGAACTCCCCGAGCACCTCGAACCGGGCGCCTGGCGCGTCTGGGTCCACAACGGCACGGGCGGCGACTACGGATGGAGCGATCCGCTGATCCTGCAGGTGGAAGCAGGCGTCATCCGGTCGGAATTGCCCGAGTTCCCAGTGGCTGACTTCGGCGCACGCCCCGGCACGGGAGAGAACGCTGCCCCCGCCATCCAGAAGGCGATCGCCGCGGCGGAGAAAACCGGCGGAATGGTCCTCTTCGAAGCGGGACAATACCTCATCGCCTCCCCCCTCGAAATCCGCGGCGAGAACGTCCATCTCAAGGGCGCGGGAGCCGGCGAGTACGCCCCCGACAAGGACTGCCTTAGCGGAACCTTCACCTTCCTGCGATACCTTGATGAAAAAAACCTGCCCAGTCACCTCATCGCCATCCACAGCCCATACGCCTCAGTGCGTCACATGACCCTGCAAAACGACAACAACGGCGACGATCAGGTCGTGATCGGTGTATATGCGCCTCACGCCCGTGTCGAAAACGTGCGCCTTCTCAGCTATGACAAGCGCAACTGGGGACTGGAACGGCTCGGACCTCCCCGCAACGAAAAAGAGAAGAATAAACGCGACCGCACCAACGTCACTCGCGCCGTGATCGACTCCGGCGCTCTCTGTGTGAACACCAAAGGCGACGCCCACACTATTTTCCAGAACTCCGAAGTGCACGCCGTCGGTCCCGGTATCCTGGCCGGCAAATACATCGGCGGAGCCCCCAACATGAGCACCCCGGAAGACTTCCGTCTTGAGCCGAGCAGCGACGGTATCCTCGTCCGAAACGTCGTCTTCCGCGGGCACTATCCCGGTGAGCCAAGCGCCCTGCCCAACCCCGGAGGAAGCGGCCGCGCCGTCGGCGTGATCCTCTACAACGCCAAAAAGGTCGTCGTCGAAAACTGCGACTTCGCCAGTTACGACCGTTATCACGCCAAAATCATGACCCGCACGGCCCTCATCTTCAACACCTCCCAGCGCTATCTCTACTTCGCCCACAACCACAGCGTCGACGTGGGTTCCCATCACAGCGCAGAGGGCATGGACATCAACCAGGCCGAACAGTATCTCTTCCACCTGCGCTATAAGGACGGCGGCCTCTTTCACGTCTTGGACGCGGACGATCAACACCTGACCATCGACACTTCCGAGATCAAACCCAACCCGACCGGCAAGGCTTTCACCATCGACAGTTGGAACAGCGAAGGCAGCCGGCTTCACGACGAGGTCGGCGAAAACCGACACTGGTTCGCCTATATCGGCGGAGGCAAAGGTGTCGGCCAAGTCCGCGAGATCGCCGACAAGAAAGTGAACGGGACGAGGGTCCGCCTGGCCCTCCGCAAGCCCTGGCGCGTCACGCCCGACGCCTCGAGCCGGGTCTATGTGATCCCCATTTACACCAACATCATCGTCTACAAGAACTTCGGCGACACGGGCGAACTCAACTACGGCGCCAAGTCCCACGGCATCACCTTCTGGTTCTTCTGTTTCAACAACGTCATCGCCAATAACACCTTTCGCAACATGACCGCCGGCATCGTCTGGAACAGCCGCTTCAGCGGCCCGACGGGATGGAACGTGACGCGCGAGAACCACGTCGAACGAGTCGAAGGCTACGTCGGCGATACCAGCCAGAAGGCCGCGCTCTACGTCGATCACTTCCGCATCTGCGCCCGCTGGCCCCTCCCCGAGGATCATCTCTGGTACGAGGTCGGCAACGTGATCCGTGCCAACTCCGGCAAGGATGGCGAGGTGGGGGCCTACCTGCACACCCGGTTCACCGACCGCGTCTGGGGCGGCCTGCCTCCCGAGGAGCACAGCGACGGCGGACTCATGCTCTGCGTAGTCGAAAACAACCACTTCGAAAATGTCCAGGAAGGCATCGTCTACAGCATCCCGGCCCGCTCATGCGTTTTTCGCAACAATCACGTTGAGACAGTTTACCCCGACATGCCCACGTACGAGGACCAAAACAACGGCCTGACCCGGGAAGTGCATATCATAGAAGACTGAATAGCGAGGACGGCTCATATCCTGAAGGGAGTTTTGATCCGATGAAAAGACTCATTCTGGTGATCCTGAACATCTGCATTTTCGGCATGTGGCTACCCTCCTCCGGCGCCCAATCCCTCCCCGCGCCCAACGACATTCCCAAGGCGCCGGCCGGGGGCCCCATGCCGGGAGGAAAAGCCCTTCCCGAGATGACCGCCGAGCCCGCCCCGGGCGCGCCGGCCATCTCCGCCATCAGCGACATCACCTTTCCGGATGAAACCCTCGTCATAACAGGCGACGACCTGGGGAGCGCCACCCTCAAGATCTGGACCGAAGGCGTGGTTCGCGACATCGTGCCCCTCGCCACCCATGAAAACCGGATCCTCGCCACTCTCCCGAAGGATTTACCCACGGCGACAGCACTCGTCTGGCCGGTCAAGAACGGCAAGGCGGGCCGCCCCATCCGGATCAACGGCGCGACGGCCTGGTGGACCTGGCCCAGGACGGTCCTGACCGGGCTGCCCGGCCGCACTCTCCGCATCTGCGGCAAAAACCTCAAACTCGACGGGTCCGACCCGATAGTTCGCCTCGAAATGGGGCCGTACAACCAGCCTCTCGATATCCTCAAAGCCGAGCCCTACCAGATTCAGGCCAAACTGCCCGATAGCATTCCCGAGGGCAACTACACCGTCCGAGTCCACAACGGCACAGGCGGCCCGTACGGCTGGAGTAAGGCGCTCTCCTTCGAAGTCCGCAAAACCCGCTCGCAAGCCGACCTTCCGGTCTTCGAAGTCGACTCCTTCGGCGCGAAGCCCAGTGACGACCAGGACGACGGTCCCGCCATCTCCCAGGCCGTCCGCAAGGCGGAGACGGCCAAAGGCGGCGTCATCAAGTTCTCCCCCGGAGAATACCTCGTGAACAGCCCCATCGAGGTCCAGGGCGACAACATCCACTTCGTCGGCGCGGGCCGGGGCGAATACGATCCCGAAACCGACGCGATTTCGGGTCCCTATACCCGCATCGGGCGCATGAGTGACGCCGCCCTTCCCGATAAGATCATCGGCCTCCACGGCCGGGGCTGCGGCGTGCGCGACCTCGCCCTCAAGAACAACCACGGCGGCACGGGACAGATCGTGCTCGGCATCTCTGGCCAGGACGCCGTCGTCGAGAACGTCCTCCTCACCATGTATGACAAGCGCGACTGGGGCCGGGACGATCTAGGGCCGCCCCCCTATGAGCCCCCCCCACCACGCCGGGGCCAGGAAGACGGCGAGGTCATCGAGGAACCCGAACCGGGTCTGGCTGGATTTTGGGACTTCGAGGAGGAAAAGGGACCGGCCGCCTTTGATCAGTCTGGAAATCGGAACATCGGCTATCTGAAAGCCTCCCGAGTGAGAGGCGAATTCGGCCGGGCGCTCTATATCGGCACGCGAGGCAATGTGGACGTGGGAAGCGCGCCCCGCCCGCAGCCCGAGAAATCCCTCACCCTCTCCGCCTGGGTTAAGCCCAGCCAGCCCGATTTCACCCGCCTCCAGACCGTCCTCCGCAAGAACGGCTCCTACGCCCTCCGCTTCAGCAACGACAACCAACTCAGCTTCATCCTCTGGACTGACAATGGAACCCACTTCATCCAGACTACCCGCGAACACTGGGACACCGAGAACTGGCATCATGTGGCCGGGACCTATGATGCCCAGACGGCCTCCCTCTATATCGACGGCGATGTCGTAGCCTCCAGCACTTTGCCCAACCAAGGGATTGCCACGTCCGAGGAGCCCCTTTACATCGGCGGAGGCTTGGGCCAGTTCGCTTTCGACGGACTTATCGACAAGGCGCGGGTCTACACGCGCGCGCTGAGCCCCGAGGAGATCGCCCGGCAATACGAGGGCGAGAAAACCGGCTATCAGTCTACCGAGTACGAGATGGTAGAGGGCTACCAGCCACCGAATACGGCTTCTCAGTATCAGCTCATCACCGGCGCCCTTCGCATTTACACAAAGGGCAGCGCCAACACCCTCGTGCACAACGTCGAGGCCCACCATGTAGGTCCGGGCGTGGAGATCAGCCCGAATATCTTCTTTGAAAACAGAACCAATCCGACCAATCCCGAGCCCTTCGAAGCCAGCAGCGACAACATCCTCATCCTCGACTCGAAATTCCGAGGCTACTATCCCGGCGAACCCAACCAGTTGATGAACACCGGCGCGAGTGGCCGCACGGTGGGCATCATGGTCCATAACGGCAAGAAGGTCATCGTGGAAAACTGCGACTTCGCCAGTGGCGACCGCTATCGAGCCCGGATCATGAACCGGACAGTCCTTTCCCTCAACACCGCCAATCGATACCTCTACTTCGGTCACAATCACAGCATGGATATCGGCTCCCACCCCTCAGCCACCGGCATGGATTCGAACCAGGGCGAACAGTACCTGATCCATTACCGCTACACCCCTGGCGGCCTTTTCCACGTGACCCAGGCCGACGAGGACTCCCTGTCCATCACGACCCGCACTCTCTCCATTCACCAGAACGATCCTGAATACCAGAGGAACTATTTCCGCTGGAACCCCACAGGGAGTTATGTGCCTCCCGAGGTCGGAACCAATCGCCACTGGATCCTGTTCGTCTCCCACGGAAAGGGCGTCGGCCAGTATCGCGAAATCGCGGAGAAGACAGAAACCCCTGACGGCTACGAGTTCAAACTCGACCGGCCCTGGCGCGTCGTTCCCGATCAAACCAGCCGCGTTCACCTCATGCCCGCCCACCGCAACATGGTCTTCTACAAGAACTACGTGGACACCGGCAATCTCGTTCTAACCCACAAGACCCACGGCATTACCTTCTGGTATTGGACCTTCGACACGATCGTGGCCGACAACACCTTCAAGAACCTCACCGCCGGCGTGATCTACAACAGCCGCTACGATGGCCCAACCGGCTGGAACCTGACTCGGGGCAACAAATTTGAGCACATCTTCGGCTTCACCGGCGATACCAGTGAGAGGGCCGCCATGTATGTCGATCACTTCCGGCTCCACGAGAATTGGGCCCGCCCCGAAGACCGCGTCTGGTACTCCGCAGGCAACATCTGCCGCGCCAACGACGGACGCGACGGCGGCGTAGCGGCCTTTCTCCACACCCGGCGCTTTGGCGCATCCCAGACCGACATCCCCTCCGGCCCCGAAACCGACTCCGGCATCGTCATGAGCGTCATCGAGAACAATACCTTCCGCGAAATGGAAGAAGGCATCATCCTCAGCGCCCCCGTCAACTGGGGACTGGTAAGAAACAACACCATCGAAACCCTCGACCCCGAAACGCCGAAGATCGTCGACCAGAGCGGCGGAACGGCGGATTATTTCCACGAAGAAAACCAGAATCAGTAAGCAAACAGGACCCAAAGGAGCCCCCATGCAAACCCCTCTTCCCGCACCCATCTACATCCCCCCCGCACCCGACGGAGCCCGGTCCTACGGCGGAAGCCGGATGCCCGTGCTCCGTCCGGAGAGCGATCCCGGAGCGCCCCAGATCGCCGCCGTCAGCGAATCATGCCGCGAAGGCGAAACAATCGCCATGACCGGCGAGAACCTTGACGGCGCCCGCTTCGCTTTCTGGACCGAACGATTCCTCCAGACTCTCGACCCCATCATGTCCAAACCCAACCGCGCCCTCCTCGGATTTCCCGGAAATCCCGTCCGGGCCGGAGTCGCCCTCGTCTGGCCGGTGAAGGACAGCAAGTACGGCCGCCCAATCCGCGTGGGCGGTCCCGCCGCCTGGTGGTGCTGGCCCGAAAGACTTCCCGCCGGACGCAAACTCAAGCGCGTCCAGATTTACGGCAAGAACTTCGTCCCCATGGACACCGAGCCTCACGCCTACCTCAAAGGCACGGGGCCGGGAGTATCCCTCAAACTGACGGTATGGGAACCCTATCACCTCGAAGCCAGACTGCCCGACGGCCTCGAACCGGGCGAATATCAAATCTGGATCCACAACGGTAGCGGCGCCGAACACGGCTGGAGCGACCCCCTGACCATCTCCGTCGAGTCCGCCAACGCGAAGGAGAGGCCGGTCCTCAACATCGACGACTTCGGGGCCAAGCCCAATTCGGACATGGACGCAACCGAGGCGATCCGAGCCGCCCTCGCCAAGGCGAATGAGACCGGCGGTGGAATCCTTCGCTTCTCGCCCGGGGTGTACACCGTCACCGAACCCATCCGCGTGGATATTCCTCACGTGCGGTTCGAAGGCGCGGGCAAGGGCAGCTACGACTGGGCAACCGATGCCTTGAGCGGAGAATACACGTGCCTGCGATGTGTTGACGAAACCAAGCCGACCACCCACGTGATCGAGATTCACGAGATCGACTGTGAAATCCGCGACATGACACTGCGGAATGGAAATGACGGTCGCAAGCAGATCGTCGTGGGCGTTTACGCCGCCGGGGCCGCCTTCGAGAACGCCCGTTTCATCATGTACGACCGCCGCGACTGGGGTTTCGAACAGGTCGGTCCGCCCCCTTGGCCCCAGTCCATTCAGAAAGCGCCGCGCAAGCCCGGATCAACCGAAACGGGGCAACGCTACGCGGTCCAGGACTATGTCGAACGCAAGATCGGGGTCTATCGGAGCGACACGACCATCGACACCGGCGCGATCTTCATCAACACCCACGGCGAAGCCCGCGCCCTAATCTGCGGCTGCGAGTTTCAGACGGCCGGACCGGGCGTTCTCGTCGGGGTAACCCCTGCGCACGAGGCGAAGGTCCCGCGCGAAGTGAGCAGCGATGGCATTTTCATTTACCAGTGCGTCTTCCGGGGTCACTATGCCGGCGAGCCCTCGGGCTTGGCCACACCGGCGGGAAGTGGACGCGCTGTTGGCGTGATCGTGTACAACGGCAAGAAGGTCGCGGTCGAACAGTGCGACTTCGCCAGCGCCGACCGCCAGAAACGCCGCGTGATGTGTCGCACGTCCCTGTCCTTCAACACCGCCAACCGGTTCCTCTACTACGGAAACAACATCAGTCGCAACGTCGGTTCTCATCCCTCGGCCGAGGGCATGCACTTCAACCAGGGCGAGCAGTATCTTCTGCACTGGCGATATCCCCACGGGGGGCTGTTCAACGTGGTCGAGGCGTCCGACACCGACCTCGTCATCGACCCAGCCGACGTCAAGACACCCACACCGGAAGACCCGACCGATCCGCACCAGTTCTGGAGCTCGGCCCACAGCCAGATCCCCAGTGAGGTCGGGCAGAACCGTCACTGGATCCTTTTTGTCTGCAAGGGCAGGGGGGTGGGACAGTTCCGCGAGATCGTCGGCAAGGAAGAAGAGAATGGCAAGGTCCGGTTCATCGTGGACAAACCGTGGCGGGTCGATCCGGACCACACCAGCCGCGTCAACCTGATCTGTGCCTATCGCAATATCATTCTGTACCGCAACTATGTCGATACCGGCATCCTGCAGGCCGACCACAAATCCCACGGCGTCACGTTCTGGTTCTACGCGTTCGACAACATCGTCGCGAACAATATCTTCAAGAACATGACGGCTGGCGTGGTCTGGAACAGCCGTTTCCGCGGCCCGAACGCCTGGAACGTCACCCGAGAGAACGTGGTGGAGAATATCACCGGCTTCGCGGGCGACACCAGCCTCAAGCCCGCCATCTACGTCGACCACTTCCGCGTCTCGTCCCGCTGGCCCGAAAAAGAGGACGAGGTCTGGTACTCCGTGGGCAACCTCTGCGTCAACAACCAGGGCCGCAACGCCGACGTCGGCGCCTATCTCCATACCCGGTACAGTCCGAAAGCAGAGGGCGCGTTACCGGCGGGCGATCACGAAGACGGCGGAATCGTCATGAGCATCATCGAAAACAGCGAGTTCCGCGACGTCAAAGAAGGCATCGTCGTCAGCGCTCCCGTCACCGACTGCCTGATCCGGAAATCTCTCGTTACTACGATCGATCCCGACGCCCCGAAAATCATCGACCAGGACGGAAAGGGCCGAAAAGGAATCATCGAGGCGTGATCCCTTGACGGATCATCGGCCCTCCCGCATAGTAAGAGAGAGACTGCGGGACCCGGTGAAGGGGGGATGACATGCGTATCAACCTGGAAGAACTCAAAAAAGGGCCTCTGTCCTTTGAGGTCGATCTGACCCCTCAATATCTGCGCGAAGAAGTGGAAGAGTCTATCTGTTTCGAGGCGGCTCGCGGTTCTGTGACATTTCGCCGAATCAGCGAAGAAATCGTGGTGACGGGACAGCTGAAAAGCACCGTTCACACCAGCTGCGCCCGATGCCTGGAAGATGCGGTCCTGCCAATCCAGGCCGACGTGCATCTCTACTACTGGCCCCACGACCCCGAACACGAAGCGTCCAAGATCGCCGATATAGATCCCGAGGAACCCGACTTCGGGATATATCGCGGCGAATGGCTCGAGCCCGACGAAGACCTGAGAGAAATCCTGCTAGTCGAAGTGCCGGACGTGATCCTGTGCTCCGCAAACTGCAAGGGAATCTGTCCCCGATGCGGGCAGAACCTCAACGAAAGCCTCTGCCAATGCGAACCCGAGGCGGAAGAAGCCCAGGAAGAGGCCACCCCGCCAAGTCTCTGGAAGGACCAGTTGCGGAAGTTCCAACTGCCGGAGCAGGAATAGCCGGAGGCTACCAGGCCCCCGGAACGCAACGCGCTTTTTGTTGACAAAACCCGTCCCGGTTTTTACGGTGCATCCGAGGCTACAACTTCGGATCACGTCTGACCGAACCTGTCTCCGCCGGAGCTCGGATTTCCTATCTCCGCCGCCGGTCCGGCGGTCATAGCCGGAATACACGACGATCGAGACACCCGACCGCAAGAAACGGATCGGGCCGGTCCGGTCGCATTCTAACTTCAGGATACTGCCATGGAGCACAAGAAGGCCAAGTTCTGGTTCGTAACCACCCTCACCTTGGGACGCGTCCCGCTGATCGCCGTCTTCCTGATCCTGACCCTGTTCATGGAGAAACCGGAGGGCGCGAACGACACACTCTTCCCTCTCGCTTTCGGCGCCATGCTCCTTTCGGCCCTCACGGACCTCTTCGACGGCTATTTCGCCCGCAAATTCCAAGTCGTCAGCCGCATCGGAGGCAGCGCCGACCCCGTTATCGACAAAATCTTCTTCATCGTCACCCTGCCCACCCTCCTCTACTGCGCCTGGCTACGGGGGGACGAGGTCCAGGGCAATAACCCCTTTCATTTCAAGGCGCTTC